>DASVHD010000030.1 GCA_036382775.1 bacterium
CACGGCGGATGCCGCGCGCAGTCCACGCGGCCGGCCAAATCCCACGATCTCGTTGTGGTTCATTTCCGGGATCACGTTGGTATGGCAGATGACCTTGGAATTCTCGTTAAGCTGGCACCGCGCTGTCGTATCGTTTGGCCATCCTTTTATTATTCTTCTCTTTTCCAGCAATATCCATTAGTCCGCATCTGCGCCGTATCAGCAGCGATGCAAGCAACAATAATTGAATCAATATTTAAATATGCCCATGACAGCCCGCCATTCAACCCTGTCGTTCCTTTGGCGGTCAGGGTGACTATCGAATTGTCCGAGACGCCCCTGATCACAACTGTATCTATTATGCAGGTTCCGGTAAAATGCTGATGACCGTTGATCAGTCCATTTCCGGTTATTCCTACTATAGTATCAACTTTGAATACGGTTGCTCCGTCACTTTTCAATTCCCAGGACCAGGGCTTGAAAAAAGTCGTATCGGTCGTGCCCAATAACATTTCCGTGATTAAATCGCCGGTCGTGTGGCGTAGCTGATACATAATAGTGTCAAGAATCCCCCACCGAATAAACTCAACGAATCCCGAGCCATGACTGCCATATTTTCCAAACAAAGTATCCGTTACGGCATCAATGACCCTCACGCTGTCGTTAGGATTGTGTCCGAACTCAGAGCAGTTCGGTTTGATCTTCATAAATGTGAACATTCCAAAACCGTAGCCCGGACGATCCATATAGATCGCAAACGGATAACTTTCAAATGGTATCGCATCACGATTCCATTGTTCGCGGACAAATATCCGTTGATTGCCGTATTCCGGCTGTAATTTCCTTGATTTCAACGCTAACGTGATATTCCCCCGGCTGTAAAAGTTTATGTCTTTATTCGCTGCCGACGTACCTTCCGTGCATATCTGAAACTCATCAGCCGCTAAACCCATTGTGACATATGCTACACTTTCCGGAATCGGTTCCAGCACCTTTGGAAACCTCATCATTATTGCCGGTGATCCTGACCAGATTGCGATCCCCCCGCTATCCTCCCAAGTGGTGTAAGAACGCTTCGGGAAATATACACCCGTATCGGCAAGTCCTTCCTGATTCATTGCGACGTGAATGAAGTCACGGTTAAAAGAACTATTATTGATCGTAAAGTTACCGCTTTGTACACAGGTATTTCCCAAAAAATAACCGGCGAAGTTTTTATCACCGCCCGAAGCATTTGCATATATGCCAAAGCAGGTATCACCGGGCTGACCCACATTCAAAAAATACCCGGCGAATGATGGCCGGGATGCAACGGCGGAATGGTTTATCCAGGAATAGACGCCAAAGAGTGAGTCTGGGGTCTCGACGCCGTAATTATTTTCATTGGCATCGGCAAAAACAGCATATTTCTTGCCATAACCGCCGCCGTGCACCATGCCATAGACACCATACAATCGGCCGGCTGAGTGCTCTTCCATTTCCGCATCGCCGAAAACCCCATAACATGAAAGCGTTTCCGCGGCGCCGCCGTGGGCCTTCCCAAATACACCGTACCGATAACCGCCATCGGCCAATCCGGAGCCCACGGTATCGACATTGAAGTATCCACCAAACATAAGCGGCGCCTGGAGATTCGGATCGTATAATTTATTACGCAGATTTACTTCCAGCCCTATCAGTCTATTATATGTGCTGTCAAGGTTGGATATTCGTAAAATGGATACGACGGAATCTGCGCCCCAGCGCCAGCGGCTGCCGGTAAAAATGGAATCTTTCAAGATCCCAATGGTATCAGTTACGTTGTCTCTAAGAAAATTTTGCCCGTAAATGTATGCACCTTTATTATAAAGCGAATCCGTTTTTGTACTAATGCCGTGATATATTCCTAATGTATCAATCCATGATTTACGAGTAAATATTTTTGTATAATCGGACGTCGATGTGCCAAAAATCGCCAAAGTCTCATCTTGGGCAGTGTAATAATTATTTAAAACCACCACCAGTGGAGTACCGGCTGCCGCAAAATATCCAGCTGCTTTACCATTGTTTGCTACTCCACCTACAGCAAAAGCCCAATCAGGTTGACTCGCTATAACTTCTAATGTTCTGAACCATGATGACAATGCCACAGCGGTTGTTTCTCCGCTAACCTGAAAAGCATCATCAGCACCGGAAATTTGGACTAAATCGCTGGTAGTCCCATGGGCGATGAAGCGTCTTAAATTAAGCGAATCGCCGGTAAGAGCGGTAAATGTATCTGGTACATCATCCCGTAGAAAATACTGACCATACCTGTATGCATTTTTATTCCACAATGAATCGGCTTTTTGGGCAAAAGCGCTTAATGCAATCATCGCCAGCAATGTTAAAATACTTTTCATATAGCTCCTCCTTACTAAACATGTTGGTTTAGCACCTTTTAATGTCAGAATACATAGCCTGACTTCATCGCTTGCGTCCATTTATCAGAAACAATACTCCAGGTGCCGATAATCTTTGTTTCAAATAATCGATCCTCTTCACCGGAAGGGGATCGATGCCCGTTTTTACTGCCAGGTGATAGCTTAAAAAATCGCCCAGCATGATCGTCCAAAAAACGCGCTGGGCAAGGTCTTTCCCCTGCGGTTCGATCTCCAGAACCTCGCTGGTCTCATTCTGGATGATCTCCTTTAAAATAGTCGTCCTGAGCTTGTTCCGCGCATGGGCCGCCGGGTCGTTAAGCAAGATCACGGCGGATGCCGCGCGCAGTCCACGCGGCCGGCCAAATCCCACGATCTCGTTGTGGTTCATTTCCGGGATCACGTTGGTATGGCAGATGACCTTGGAATTCTCGTTCAGCTGACACCGCCAGCGGTTCGCGACGACGCCGAAGGCCGGCGAATTGGCGTAAATGAAAACGAACTTGTCGGTAAGATGCGACGCAATCTTTTCCCCAGCCCGGTCAAGGTCATTCCTTTCTCTTTTCAAGAACGCGACCAGATTAATAATCCCGAAAACCGGGTTGTCCTTGATCAACCCGAACCTGTGCAGGATGACCGGTAGGGGACCGTAGAGATAACCGAGAGCGCCGCGCGGCGGCAGCCCCGCGGGGACTTTGACCTTGAACAAAACACGCTTTTGCTGCAGCCGGCCGTTGGATGAAACCGTTACCAGTGGTACCTTGAGCTTTGACAGATAACGGTAATTCGCCAGTGTTTCCTCCGTGTTCCCCGAATAACTTATCAGGATCGCCAGCGTACCTTTTCCGACCGATGCCGGAATGTTATAATCCTTGCTGCTCCGGATGCTCACTTCCGGGTACAGGATGGACAGGATCTCGCCGCTGATCCCGGATCCGCCCATGCCGCAGACAACGACCTTGTTCGCATGTCGTGAAGCACGCGCAGTCCCGGGCACGAAGGTTACCGCCTGCAGGAGCTGGTCAGGCAGCGAATAGATGATATCGCGCATGTTGATCTTCGGTCCCGTGCTGCAGGCGGCGGATCTTGTGCGGGCTTGCCGGCCGGCATGAACCATGATCGTTATTTGAAAACCTCTTCGAGCGCGGGGAATTTTTTCCGGATCTCGCGTCTCAGAAATTTCCTGACCTCAAGGGCGGTGCGCAGCACTAGCGTACCATTTGCGATCTCCTCGCATTCTGGTATGGTCAGCGTCCTTAAAATCAGTTTTGCCCGCGGTATGGAAAAAGGGCTCATTGACAGCTCGTTGATGCCAAAGCCGACGAGCAGGGGGATCGCCAGCGCATCAGCGGCCAGCTCCCCGCATAGCCCCACCCAGATATTGGATTTATGACCGCATGCGACGACATTATGGATCAATCTCAGTACGGCCGGATGAAAATGGTCAAAAAGCTGGCTCACCCGCTCATTACCGCGGTCCACGGCCAGCGTGTACTGCGTCAGGTCATTGGACCCGATGCTGAAAAAATCGACCTCGGTCGCCAGTGCCTCGCAGATCACGGCCGCGGACGGTGTCTCCACCATGATCCCCAGCTGGATATCGTTGTCAAAATCGATCTTGCCGGACCGAAGGTCCTTTTTCACCGCGCCAAAGATCAGTTTTATCCGCTTTATTTCCTCGTAAGTCGCCACCATGGGAAACATGATCTTGACATTTCCTGAAACCGAGGCGCGAAGGATCGCCCGCAGCTGGGTCTTGAAGAATTCTTGGTTTTCGAGGCATACGCGGATCGCCCGCCAGCCCAGGAAAGGATTAGCTTCGTGGTAGTCGGAAAAGATCTTATCGCCACCCAGGTCAAAGGTCCTGATGATCACCGGGTGCGGCTTCATGGTTTTCGCCAGTCCGCTGTACACCTTGTACTGCTCTTCTTCGGACGGATTCCCCTTTCTCGTCAGGTACAGGAATTCAGTTCTGAACAGGCCGACGCCCCATGCCCCGTATTTTTTGGCCTGGTTCGCTTCCGCAAAAAATTCGATGTTCGCGGAGATATCGATATGCCTGCCGTCGCGGGTTTCGGGCTTCAGATCGCAGTACGGCGACAACGCTTTTTCTTCCTCGATGACCTTTTTACGGGCGATATCGTACAGGTGCTTCCGGCTGGCGCTGGGATCCCTTATTAAAATACCGCGGTCGCCGTCGACGATAACGAGTTCGCCGTTCTCGACCTTGTTCGTGAGCCCCTCCGCGCCGACGATCGCCGGGATCTGCAGGGCGCGCGCCGTGATCGCGGTGTGCGAGGTCCGGCCGCCGATCTCGGTGGCGATGCCGACGACATGTTTGGGATTGATCAGCGTCGCCTCGGATGGCGATATATCGTGTGCCACGAGGACCGAACCCTCCGGTGCTTCCAGCACCGAAGAGTGGGCAAGGCCCAGAAGGTTCCTCAGGACCCTCATTCCCACGTCCCAGATATCGGCGACGCGTTCGCGCAGATAGGAGTCCTTGCTCTCCCCCAGTTTCTGCGCGTAGTTGCTGATGACCTCATGGTAGATGTATTCGGCGTTCTTCTTTTCATCACTGATATGTTTTTTTACGAGATCGACGATCGATTTGTCTTCCAGCATCAGGATCTGGGCGTCAAGGAATTCCGCGAAATCAACACCGACCTCCTGGTTGATCCGCTTTTTCACTTCCAGCAGATCGACCTTGGTCTTGGCCAGCGCGTTCTCGAACCGCTCGATCTCGTCCTTGAGGTAAACCGACATGATCGGCGTCTGAAAGACCTCGATCTTTTTCGTTTCGTAAATAAAGACCTTTCCTTCCCCGATGCCTTTAGACGCCGGGATGCCCTTGATCAGTTTCTCTTTTGCCATCAATCCTGCCCTTCAAGGATCTTGCGTAACGCGGTGAATGCTTCGTGCTCGTCTTTCCCGTTGCACATGAGGATCACCTTGCTGCCTTTCTCACAGGCCAGCGTCAGGATCCCCATGATGGAACGGCCGTCCACCTTGATGCTGTCCTTGATCATTTCGATATCGCACTGAAAACGCTCCGCCATCTTCACAAAACGCGATGCCGGCAGCGCATGCAGCCCGTTTTCATTGAGGATCGTAATGGTCTCTTTCATCATGCCAATACCCGAACGCTCATAAACGCGCGATCAGCGTGATCATGGTTACCAGCATGATGATCAGGATCACGATCACGGCTGGAATTCTTTTGATCAATAATATTATAAACATGATAGCCAGCGGCATAAATAGTAATGATATCAGACTCCGAGTCAATAGCCACGGCAAAAGGCCGGCGCAGATCGCGCCCAGGCTTTCCGCGACGCGCTGCACGAGCGTGAAGCGTCTTGATTTCAGGATATAGATGACATCCCATCCGACACGGTACCCGTCGATCAGACCCTGAGCGCGGTGAAAGATATGGATCATATTGTAAGCAACGAAAAAAATGACCGGACCAATCAAGCCGAATTTAAGCCCTGCGATGACGCCCAGCGTGAGCAAACTCGGCCGCAGGGCCTGCCAGAACAATTGGTCGCCGGTGGAAGCAAAGCTCTGCTGGGCGATCGTGGCGTGCTTCTTGATATCGGCCGGGTCTTCGCTTTTGTCATACGCCCGAACCGTCGCACCGATGATATACGACGACATATACGGATGGGTGTTGAAAAATCCCTTATGATTCTCGATCACCTCGCGGCGTTTCTTTTTATCCACGCCCGCGGCCAGGCAGGCGAGAAACCCCATCGCCTGCAGGGAGAAGAAAGACCATGAGCTCTGTATGAACAAGCTGGAAAAAAATAGTTTTAAAAAACGAATGAAACCAAGGCGCATGCGATCCCCAGGATAAAATAGATAATGGTCGTCTTCTTCACGAAAAGATAAAAACCGTGCGCGACGCCGACGCTGGCCGCGATGATCAGAAGCAGTTCTTTGGTAAAAACGAGCACGTGCGGAAGATGCAGGATCCGGGCAACACAGAACAGAGGGATGAACAGGACAATGCCGCGCAGGTAAGCGGTGGCCACGCCGCCCAGGTGGCAGGCATACAGCCACGAGTGGTGCCGCATGAACAAGTGATAAAGTTTTTCATTCAGCCTCCGCACCATGATCTCCATGTTGCCGCCCAGCAAGCTCGCAGCAAGCCCCAGGATCACGGCCCCGAGGAGCGCGCTTTCCGGCGGGTTGTTGTTACCCAGCAGGAAATACGAACCGCATGCCGCTATCCCCGCGCCCTGGCCGTCCGGCGGGATATCGCGTCCGATCGGCAGGCCGCCCAGAAAAAACAGCTGAAAGGCGCTGCCCAGCAGGATGCCTTCCTGGATCTTTCCAAAAAGGGCGCCGATGATCAAGCCGCTCACCAGCGGCTGGGAAAGTCCGAATTCGCCAAATGCGTATTTATCAAGAATGATGACGCTGCCGATCACGGCAAGCACGAACGGGTTCATGGTACGCGGCCGGTCACAACTTTATCTCGATATCGGGAGACGACCGGAAAATGAACAAAAAGCACACCCCCTGGAAATTCTTTTCGTAACCGGCTTCGGATGAAGAGATCGTCTCGATCGGATAACTGAGCAGGGTGAACGGGACGCTCGCCGCGAATGTCAGCGGCGCGAGACCGTCGCCGCTTATATCAAAGCGCTCGATCCCTTCGAGCGCTTGCAGTTCATACAGGGAGTGGCGGCTGTTGATCTTGAGACCCGGATTGAAAAGCCCCAGCGAAAATTCCACACCCAGGCATTCGACCGCGCCCTTGTATTGAAGCTTTATGACCGGCTGGTCGCGGCTGACCAATACTCTTTTCTCCAGTCGATCCGATGCGAAGACGGCGTGATACGCCTGGTCGGCTGCGGTTTCTAATTTATCGTAGGTCAGGATCCCGGCTGCGTTTTCCTTCTGCTGGTAAAAATCGTGCGCCGTGGGCGGTTCCTGGAACTGGTGGTCAAGCCCGAACCCCCGTTCATAACGGTCGTAGATAAGGTACTGTGCGAAATTTTTTTCCTTGCTGCGCACGACCTCGTGTATCGATTTCACTTCACCGCTGTCGCCAGCCGCGGGCAGGTTCTGATGATAGGTCTCGCGGCGCCGTCCCAGGTAGTTGAGGATGTTCATTTTCCGCTGCCGGTCATCGATCTCGATGAAACTCCCGGTCTGCGGTTTCATCAAGCAGAAAAGCTGCTTCGTCGAGATCAGCAACTCTTCTTGCCCGTCCGCGTCAAAATCGGTTTTCCTTATGTCCTCCCTGATGACAGCGCTGTCGGCTTCGATCAGGTTACGGTAGATCCCTTCGCGCAAGTGGGGCAGGTACAGACCGCCAAAAATACCGTGCCAGTAAGCACACGAACACTGCCCCCGCCAGAGCGCCCGCCGGGTCTCCACCGAGTCGTCCGCATGATTGGACACGTAGACCATCCGCTTGTGCATCAGGTTCGCCTCGGGGTATTTGCTTAAAAAATTCTTGAAATAACCGCCGTGCACGAGATAAAAATACTTCTTGTCGACCATCCTCTTTAATTCATGGTAATCACGACCCGCTTGCGGGGGCAGTACCCACTCGCCCATCTCCTCGTAAGAAGCCGTCGGCAGATAGATCCGACCGGCGGGCTGCCCGCGCACGACGTCGTTAAGGTGGCTGGTCTGGATCCACGTTTCCTTTTCCAGGCGGCTCAGGAATGTCTCAAGCCAATTGTGACCGTATACCCACTGATGGGTCCCGGGCCAGACGCCGAATTTCTCGCCGTCATCACCCAGGCATTTCAGGCTCCCGGGCCGTTGGTGCTCTTCATCGCGCAGGTAGTTGATCGTCTCATCCACCTGGTGGAACGGAATAAGGTAGCGCAGTTTCATGGAGATCGGCACGACCTTGAGCAACCTGCCCTCTTCCTCGGTCACGAAATAACTGGAAAGGCTGTCATCGGTCACCCCGGCATAGCGGAAATGCGTGTCATCGAGCATAGTATACACGACGCCGGCATCAAGCAGCGCCGGGATCAGTGACGGTTCCCAGACCCGTTCGGTCAACCATAGACCCTGGGGCTGGCAGTCGAATTTTTTTGTCAGGTAATCGGTGAAATAACGGATCTGATCCACCAGGTCCCTCTTGGGAATCAGTGACAGGATCGGTTCGCTGTAGGCCGAGGTAATGATCTCCGCCTGTCCGCTTTTAACCGCTGCCTTCAGCATTTCGAAGAAATCGGGATGATTTTTTTCGATCCATTCACATAACGGTCCGGAATTATGAATGCCGAACTTGACTGCCGGATGCCGGAGCAGGCCTTCGAGCAAAGGCTTATAGGAATGGGTAAAGGCATACTCGAACACATGGTCGAAATTGCCGACCGGCTGGTGATTATGGATATACAATGCCAGCCGTATCATCTGACACCCGCAAGTTTCTTGGCGACATCGACCGGGGGCGAATTTGGCAGCTGCTTGCCGATCAATTTGATGCCCATCTGGTACAACTTTACGGCCCACTCGATCTCATCCGGCGATAAATAGACATAAGGCGTGATCGTGCGGGCGCCGTCGGTATAGCTGATCCCGCCGATATTGATCTCCTTGACCGGCACCCCGTCCGCGACCAGGCTGTATGCGTCCGCAATTTTTTCGACAACGATCATGATCCTTTTCTTGTCCTTACCGTTAGTTACGTACTCGGCGCACGCCTTGATGCTGCAACATAGGAACTTCATCCCTTCGGGCACTGCCAGGCGGTACGCCGTGCATGCCCATTCATCGGCGCTCAGCGCGTCGGACGCGAGGATCAGCGATTCAATGCCCAGGGGCCGTGCCCAGCCGGCCACGACCTGGCCATGGATCAACCGGTCATCAACGCGCAGTATCAGCATCTAATCCCAGAACTCCCACCGGAGCGAAAGGCTCGTGTTTAACCTTGGCACTGGCGTAAAGGGCACATCCTGGTCAAGGATGTTCTCGACTTTCAGGACCGCGGTCAGGGTAATAAACCTAATCATGCCGACGATCGACACAACACCAACCTCCGGATAGACAGTATTGGACAGGTCAGCGCGTTCGCCAATATATTGTCCCTGAAGAACGATCGCCTGCATGGACCGCTCGTTCTCATGCTTCAGCGTGAGCGACGAGCTCAGGTAACGCGATGGCAGGTAATAGGCCGGCTCGCCTGAAAAAAGATAATTCCCGGCCAGTTTGTAGTCCAAAAATTTACCCAGCGAAAATCCGACCGTGCCTTCGATCCCGGAAAGAGACCAGCCCCCTCTGTTATGCGGTTGGAGATAACCCCAGTCAATGTCCTGGACGTAGACTATATAGTCATTGAGATCAGTATTGTAAAGCGCGACCGAGTAGTTTCCCTTTTTCAAGCCTATCTCCTTGTTCCACCAGGTCGCAGCTTTCAATTCAGGGTTAGGTACGTACAAAGCCGTATCGATCGGGGCATCCGTTTCCGCGATCGTCGGCAGGCGAAAACCCCGGCTTACGCATGCCGTTACAAACGTCGAGTCGAATAGATCATAACCGGCCGTCAATCGCGGCGAGAAGCGGATCGCCCCGTCATCGCCGCAGCTCGTCGAATTATCCGCGCCAAAAACCAGCCGTTGCCAGATTTTGCCGATGCCCGTGAATACTTTGCCGCTGCGGCCATTGAATGTTCCTTCGTGGTCAGTGGTCACGGCGGAAAGGACACCGTCCAGGCCGAGATACAGGTCGCAAAGTCCAGTTTTTTTCACAGTTTCGGTCACGAGGCCGAAATTCTTTGAATCATTGATCGGACTGTCGCCGGCAGAATCCGCCCAGGATATGCCGAAGCGGCTGTAATAAACGCACAGTTTGTTATGTAAAATGTCCGCGGTAAAAGAGACATCGAACAATGAGTTCTCTTCCTCGGTACCGTACGCGCTCGATGAATACAGGAAGTCAAAGCGTAGGGGCAGATACCGGTTACAGTAAAGGTTCCCGCAATAGGCATTCAGTTTATGATAAAGGTTATCCTGGGATTTGAATATATTCGAATACAGACCGCTAAAAAACAACCCCATGTCATTGGTCAAGGCACGCGTAAAATCGATATTGTATATCGTGTTATCACCCAGGGTCGTAAAATTGATGACCGAGAACGGCCTTTCGTATCTATTGACCTTGCTTTTCAAGTCAATGTCGAGCAGGTTCCCTCCGGTGTTCTTAAACGCGGCAATGCTGTCGGGGCAGGATACCGGAACGGCGTTCAGATCGACAAAACCGCTGAACCGATCATTCAACGGATGGCTGTTCAAATAGTAACCGGTCTGCAAGGGATCGCAAGAGTGTGAAGCCAGCAGCACGGAATTGTTTTTCTTTAAGAGAAAAAAAGGCGAAGACAGGAAGACCTCGGGTGTTGTGTACTGATAGACCGGAGAGAGCAACACCGGTACTTCAGCGACGGTGTTGTCAAGGGCGTTTTTGCCTTTCAGCGCGACAATATCGGGGATCTCATAGATCCATATCGTATCCTTTTTTGTCGTATCTGCGGTTTCAACAACAACCGCCGGTTTTAACGTATCCGGCGGCGTCCAGAGGGTATCAATAAAACCTGAGCTGTCACTAGCAATGACAAAAAATACCCATATCATTCATAGATTATAGTGTAAAAAGCTTTTTTGTCAATAATAACAGCCTCACGAACTTTTGATTTTTTAGAAATCGACTTTTACGACGTTTCTTTTCCGCTATCCCGCTTTGGACTGCATGAGCTCGTCCAGGAAATTGGTCGACAGGTCGCCCGCCAGGAATTTTTTATTGTCCATGATTATCTGATGGAACGGGATCGTCGTCGGGATCCCTTCGATCACCAGCTCCTCCAATGACCGGATCATGCGGGCGATCGCCTCGTCCCGGGTCTTGCCGTAACAAATAAGCTTGCCGATCAGCGAGTCGTAATGGGACGGGATCGAATAACCGGCGAAAATATGGGTATCGAACCGTACGCCAAAACCCTGCGGCATGTGGAAGAAAGTTATCTTGCCCGGCGTCGGGACAAAATTACGGCTCGGGTCTTCAGCGTTTATCCGGCACTCGATGGCGTGGCCGACGATCTTAATATCGTCCTGGGTCAAAGACAGCTTGTCGCCCTGCGCGATCCTGATCTGTTCCTTGACAATGTCGATGCCCGTGACCATTTCCGTCACCGGGTGCTCGACCTGGATCCTGGTGTTCATTTCCATAAAATAGAAATTCCGGTTGGCGTCCATGAGGAACTCGATCGTTCCGGCGGACTGGTAACCGATGGACCGGATGCCTTTCACGGCCGCTTCAGTGAGTTTATTCCTCAGGTTCTCGTCGACCACGGGCGACGGCGACTCCTCGATCAATTTTTGGTGGCGCCGCTGGATCGAACACTCGCGCTCCCCGAGCGCGACGAAATTCCCATGGCTGTCGCCGAGGATCTGTACTTCGATATGCCGGGGTTTATCGACGAATTTTTCGACATATATGCGGTTGTCATTGAAGGCGGCTTTTGCTTCGGCCTGCGCCATGCGGAACCCCGATTCGAGCTCATCCTCGTTGCGGGCGATCCTCATGCCCTTACCGCCGCCTCCGGCCGCTGCCTTGAGCATGATCGGGTATCCGATCCGGCCGATCACCTTCTTTATCTCCCGCAGGCTCTCGACGGCGCCGTCGCTGCCCGGGATCCCATGCACGCCGATATCGGCCATGGTCTTCTTGGCCTTGATCTTGTCGCCCATAGCCCTGATGTGCTCCGGCTTCGGACCGATGAAAGTAATACCGCAGGATTCACAGATCTCGGCGAACTCCGCGTTCTCCGCTAGGAAACCGTACCCCGGATGGATCGCTTTCGCGCCGGTTATCTCGGCGGCGCTCACGATCCGGGTTATATTCAGGTAACTCTCGCGAGCCTGGGCTTTTCCGATGCAGACGGATTCATCGGCAAGCCGGGCATGAAGGGCATCGGCATCGGCTTCCGAATAAACGGCGACAGTCTTGAGTTTTAACTCTTTGGCAGCGCGGATCACCCTTATGGCGATTTCCCCGCGGTTGGCGATGAGTATCTTGTCGAACTTCATATTGGCGAATGGATCGAATTACGGCGAATGATACGAATTCGTTTCATTCGGTATCATTCGTTTTATTTGGAGCTTACTTCTTCTCGAAGGAACCCCAGCCCCGTTCCGCCGTTGCTTCGATACCTACCAGACGCAGTTTGAATTCATCCGGGTTGGAGACGGCCTGGATAGCATCATCGTAAGCGATCTGCCCGTCTTTGTAAAGACGGAAAATGGACTGATCGAACGTCTGCATGCCGTACTGCCCGTACCCCTCCTCGATCGCTGACTGGACAAGGAGTGTCTTGACCGGGTCCAGCAGGTATTCTTTGACGGTGGGTGTTGAGATTAAAACTTCGACGGCGGGGATCCTCCCCTTGCCGTCGGCCCGCGGCAGCAGGCGGAGCGAAACCACCCCCACGAGCGTTGTTGCCAGCAGCACTCTGATGTGCTGGTGCTGGTGAGGCGGATAAAAAGAGATTATGCGGTTGATCGTCTCAGCCGCGTTGAGGGTATGCAGGGTGGACAGCACCAGATGCCCGGTATCCGCAGCCTTTAAAGCGACGTCCATTGTTTCCCGGTCCCTGATCTCGCCGATCAGGATCACGTCCGGATCCTGCCGCAGGATGTGCCGGAGGGCGATCGAGAACGATATTGTATCCATCAATACTTCCCGCTGGTTTATTATCGAAAGATTGTCGCGGAACAGATATTCGATCGGATCTTCAATGGTAATGATATGGCGCGAGGCGTTCTCGTTCAAATGCTCGATCAACGCGGCCAGCGTCGTTGATTTTCCGCTGCCGGTCGTCCCCGTGCACAACATCAAACCCCGCGGTTTCAGGGAGAGCTCCTTAAGGATCGCGGGCAGGTTCAACTCATCGATCCGCTTCACCGAGATCGGGATGGCCCTCATTGCGATCGCGATACTGCCGCGCTGGAGGAAGATATTGACCCGGAAACGGCCGACGCCGCGGACGCCAATGGCAAAATCCATTTCCTTCATGCGTTCAAAAGCCTGCTGCTGCGAAGGGGTCATGATCTGGTATGCCATGGTCTTAAGCGTTTCCGGTGTAAGCGACTCGCCCTTTTCTATGACGAGACGTCCGTCGATCCTGAAGACCGGCGGCGCGCCCGCCTTGAGATGCAAGTCAGACGCGTTGACCTTCACCATCTTTTCCAACAATATTTTTAGTTCCATTATGGTTCCTATCGATCCTTAGCTTTTATTTTCATACATCTATAATGGTTCGATGAGAAATAATTCCTGGTTATATTCCACCGCTTCTTCGTTCTTCACAAGGATCTTGGCGACTTTGCCCGCGATATCGCTCTCGATCTCGTTCATCAGTTTCATCGCTTCAACAATGCAGACGACCTGTCCCGGCTTTACCGTGTCGCCCACTTCAACATAAGGCGGAGCATCGGGCGCCGGCGACCGGTAGAAAGATCCCACGATCGGCGAGCGGATGGCGACGACGTTTTTCTTCTCCGTCTTTTCTTCTGATGTTTTCTCGGCCAGTTTGGCCGCGGCGGCCGCCGATTCACTGGCCTGCGTTACGACCACGCCCGGAACCATGCCTGTTTCCCCTTTTACGCCCGCCGTTTTGCTGATCCTGATCCGCCGGCCCCAGAAGTCGGTGATCTCAAGTTCCGCGATATCGCTCTCCTGGACGATCCTGATAAGTTTTTCAACATCCCGCGATCTCATTTCAGCAATCCTGACAGCCAATCCTGGAACGATTTGAAATCCTCTTCCTTCGGCTTTTCCTTATTCTCTTCCGGAAGCGCTCCCGCTGGTGCTTCTGCTTTTTTCTCCTCGGTCTTAGCCGGTGGCGGTTCGACCGGTGCTTCTGCTTTTTTCTCCTCGGTCTTAGCCGGCGGCACGATGACTGATTGAACATCAGGGGGTGCCGTTGCCAAAATCGGTTCTGGCGGGGCACCGGGTTCGATCGTCTTTTCGACTATCGGCTCTTCCTTTTTCTCGATCTCGATGACCGGCGCGGCGCCGGCTACCGGTTCAGGTTCGGCCGGTGGCAAATACTCCGGGATCAGTAATGATTCAATACTTTCGATCGTTTCTTCTTTTTCGATCTTTTCAATAGGTTTTTGTTCTTCAATGGTTTGTTCAGCGACCAGCGATACTGTATCCTTCACCGCCGGCGGTTCCTCGGCTTTCGGCGCCTCGACCAGAAAGTCATCGAGGGTCGATACTTCCTGGGGTTCATCGCTTTTTGGCGGCGTGATAGCAGGTTCAGGAATGGAGATGCTGACCGGAGGCGGCTCGCTGACAACCGGCGGTGGTTCGGGCTGTTTCATCGGCACGACCGGCTCGATCACGGGCGGCGCTTTCTCTTTCGGGCTTTCCATGATGAAATCCATGTCGCTGGTTACCTTGCCGGTGACATTTCCTTTTTTAACTGCCGGTTCGATCTTCTCGAACTTCATTTCCGGCGCGGAAGGTTCCAGCGTCCCGTGCACATCCTGCATTATGTCGACCATGGAAGCAAGTTCCAGCGGCGAGTCCGGTTGGAACGCGTTGCCCGGTTTCGGAGATTCGTCCGGTGCAGCCGGCTGTGATGTCTTTTGCTTGAGCTCTTTGATCTTTTCCTTTAAGACCAGATCGGTCGGGTCGGTGAACTGGAGCTGCTCGTACACCTTCAACGCTTCGGCAAGATTCCCCTGCTTCTCATATTCCTCGGCAAGGGTGAGCGTGAACACCGGACCTTTGCTCTGTCTGGCTTCCAGCACCGCCAGTTTATCCTTGGCCATTGCATCGAAGGGATCGATGGCCACGACCCCCCGGTAAGCCATAAGCTGACAGGCATCATCCTTCAAACTATCACAAATTTGTGCGAGGAGGCGCAACGCCACGATATTCTGCTGGTCATAACGCAGGGTTTTTTCAATTGCTTCTTTGGCCTGACCGTACTGCCGCCTGTCATAGTAGCATTTACCGAGAATAAGGAAGGCAAGAGGGTATTCCGGGTGGTACTGCAATCCCTGGTTGATCACCTGCAGCGCTTCATCGACCATGTTGTTTTTCCGATAGGCATCGGCAAGCTGCACGAAGATCCTGGATTTCGGATCCTTGTTGAACCGTTCGCTCAGCTTGGCAATTTCGGAAAAATCTTGTTCAGCCATTGGTCCTCCACATAATAATTGTAATCATATAAGAACCTTTGTCAAGGGGAAGTTTTTTAAGGCGTTATCTCGATCGAATTCATGATTATTTCCAGGGTCAGGTAGTAATCGGTCTTTCTTTCGCCGGGCGAAAAAAGCAGTCCGTCAATGAAATAGAGAATCTGGTTGTCGGTCAGCGCATAGGACAGAAAGGGCCCGCCCGCGACCAGCGAGTCATTCTGCCAGACGCCCTTGATCCTGTACCCCCGCATGCTCTTGAACTCGACCGGTTCGATCCAGGTCAGATCCTTAAGGATGTGGTCGCCGTTGTAGTACAGGCCGGTCAGCAGGTCGCGTTTTTTCACGACAAAACTGTCGGACAATGACTGTGTCAGTTTCTCCCGGTAGAAGAACACGCTGCGGTCGGGATAATGGGCGTGGACCGACACAAAGCCCTTTTCCCAGTGGGTTGAATCCACCAGCCATCCCTCATGGACATCGACCGTAAACCCAAAGCGCACCGTACTGCGCTTGATGTTCTCGTCGATCGCCTGTTCATAATAGCGGCTTTTGAGCTGCGCGTAGTAATTTTCCTCAAGCAGCGAGCGGATCTTCTCCCGGTAGCGGTACAATCCCGGAACAACGTACTGCGGTGTCGATGCGGCCATGATGACCGCGGTCTGGGGCCGGGCCCAGAGATCGTGGATCAAAAAGAGCGTAAAAGTATCGCGCTTTGCGGCCGCCCGCGCATCGGGGTTAAGCATCGTGCTGATGAATTTATCTTCTAAGGATCCGTACAGGAACAGGGTATTAAAGGTCTTGACCCCATGGCCGGCCGTGTCGGCGGCAAAAATAAAAATGAACATCGGTTCGGGTTGAGGGAAATAATTAACGATCTGGATCGTCCGGTTGATGGTCGCGGTATCGACGGACGAAGCGATCACCACGACATCGCGGGGACGCCCCACGCTGTTCGGAAGTTTCGAGCATGCGCTCAAGATCAAAAGGCATGCGCTCAGGCAACAGATCACTGATTTTTTCATAAACATCCCCCTCTTATCAGCCGATCCGCAGCAGGCTTTCGCGTTCGGCGAACCGCAGGACTTTCCTGCGAATGAACTGATGTTCATCCAGGCCCAGGTCCGGGTCTTTCTCCACCACGCCGAATGCGTCGTCCCGGGCCAGGAACAGGATCTCCTGGTCATCTTCCAGGTCACCGATCCTGATATCGGGCAGGCCATGCTGGCGTTTGCCGAGTATTTCGCCGGGACCGCGCTGCTTCATATCATTCCGGGCAAGAACAAAGCCATCGGTGGTCGAAGCGAACAGCGCGACCCGGTCATAGGTTTCCTGGGTTAAAAAAGAGCTGAGGAACAGAAAGCAGAACGACTCCTTCATTCCCCGGCCGATCCGCCCCCGCAGCTGGTGCAATTGCGCAAGTCCAAAGCGTTCCGGGTGTTCGATGATCATGAGCGTGGCATTGGGAATGTCAACGCCGACCTCGATCACCGTGGTCGCGACGAGCACCGCGATCTCGCCCCGCCGGAATTCATCCATGATCATAATGCGCTCATCGGTCTCCAGCCGCCCGTGGATCACCGCGACGCGGGCTTCAGGAAAGGCGCGCGTTATCTCCTCATGAACTTCACGCACCGATTTCAAGTCTAGTTTTTCCGACCGTTCGATGATCGGGCAGATAACGAACATCTGCCGGCCTTCAGCCAGATGGCGGGCGATGAACTCGTACGTCTGCAGTCGTTCTTTTTCGTGCACGATCCGGGTTACGACCGATCCCCGCCCCGGGGGCTTTTCATCGAGCAATGAAATATCAAGATCGCCGTACAGGGTCAGGGCCAGGGTTCGCGGGATCGGGGTCGCGGAAAGGACCAGAAAATCAGGGTTTGATCCCTTGAAAACGAGCGCGGCGCGCTGCATGACGCCGAACCGGTGCTGCTCATCGACCACGACCAGACCCAACCGCTTGAAAACAACCTGCTCTTCGATCAGCGCGTGCGTGCCGATTATGATCTGAGCCGCGCCCGAACCGATGCTCTGTATCGCCTGTTCACGCTCACGGGACATCAGGCTGCCGGTCAGCAGCGTCACGGCAACACCGATATTCTTCATGGGATCGCGCATGGTAAGAAAATGCTGCTCCGCCAGGATCTCGGTGGGCGCCATCAGCACCGCCTGGCAGCCGTTCTCCACCGCGATCAGCATCGCGTAAAGCGCGACGACGGTCTTCCCGGCCCCGACATCGCCCTGCAAAAGGCGGTTCATCGGTTTGGGACGCCCCATGTCGTCCGCGATCTGCCTGATAACCTCACCCTGTTTTGCGGTCAGCTTGTACGGCAGCGAATCCACGAGCTGCCGCGTCAGGGTCCCGGTTTCGCGGCAGGCAAATCCCGGCGCATCCTTGAGCTGCGCCTTGCGCCGCGCCAGCGCGAGTTCAAAGAAGAAAAACTCATCGTAGACCATCCGCCGCCGCGCGTCCGCGGCATCAGCCACGCTGGCCGGGAAGTGCAGTGCCCTGATCGCCCGGTCAAGCTGCATGAGCCTATTTCTTTCCATTATGTATCCGGGCAGCGACTCTTCGACCTCGCCGAGACATTCATCGAGCGCGATCCGCACAAAACGCCGGACGTCCCAGATGCTCAGGCCCTCGGTCAGCGGGTAAACCGGGATGATCGCGCCCGTTTTCTTTTCCGATACCATTTCTTCTTCCAGGATCTCGTACAACGGATTGATAAGCTGCTTGCCATAGTAAGAAGTCGCCTTTCCGGAAACGATCAGCCAATCACCGACCTTGAATTTCTTGCGCAGGTCGGGCCGGTTGAACCATTTCAGCATCAGCGCTCCGGTTTCGTCATGAATGAGAACATTCAAGAGGTCGCCGCGCTTGCGCGTGCGCTGGCAGCGGACCGCGTGCACCGCGCCGATCGTCGTCACCTCATCATCGACCTTGATGTCCTTTATCTTTACGACGGTGGAGTAATCCAGGTACCGTCTCGGGACCAGGAATATAAGATCGCCAACCAGCTCTACGCCGATATTTTTTAAATATTCTGAACGCTTGGGGCCGACTCCTTTTATGTACTGAACTGGGCTGGACAACTTTAGAAAAGTCTTTTTAGCCACTATTTGGTCTGTGATATTTCTTCCATCTCTTTGTGGAACGCGTCGGGATTGAGCGCCTTGACCTCAGCCTCCTTTTGGCCGGCGATCTTTCTCTTTACCAGATTCGCCAGGCATGCGTCGAATGTGATCATGCCCTGCTGTTGCGAAGTCTGGAGGATCGATAGCAGCTGGTGCGTCTTTGCTTCCCGGATAAGGTTCCTCACCCCGCCGGTGGCGATCAGGATCTCGTACGCCGCGATCCGGCCTGACCCGTCAACGCGTTTGAGCAGGTTCTGGGAAAAAATGCAGAGCAGGTTGAGTGACAGCTGCATCCTGATCTGGTTCTGCTGATGCGGCGGGAAGACATCGATGATCCGGTCCAGCGTGGAAATGGCATCCGCGGTGTGCAGGGTTGTGACGACGAGATGACCGGTTTCTGCCGCGGTGATGGCCAGGGAGATCGTCTCGAGGTCGCGCATCTCGCCCACCAGGATCACGTCCGGGTCCTGCCGCAGGACGAATTTAAGGGCGTTGGCGAACGAATGCGTGTCCCGACCGACCTCGCGCTGTGTTACCAGGGCTTTCTTGTTAGTATGGATGAACTCGACCGGATCTTCGACTGTCACGATATGGCTGGTATCGCATTCGTTCCGGAAATCGATCAGCGCCGCCTGCGTTGTGGATTTGCCGCAGCCGGATGGGCCGGTCACGACGATCAGTCCGCGCGGCCGCATGACCAGGTCTTTCAATACCTTGGGAAAACCAAGATCATCGATCGTCGGGATCTTGGCCGGAATAAGGCGGAACACGGCGCCCAGGTGCCCGCGCTGCTTGAAAAAGTTGACCCGGAACCGGGCGACTTGCGGCAGCTCGTAGGAAATGTCAAGCTCGCTGTTCTTCTTGAACTCTTCGATCTGACTCTTTTGCAGCATCTCCACGATGCCTGATTCCACGTCGAGCTCCGTGATTGGGGGAAGATTGACGGGCGCAAGATCGCCGTTGACCCTGAGGATCGGCGGGGAACCGACTTTCAGGATCAGGTCGGAGGCATTATACTGGATCTGCGCGTGCAGTAGTTCCTGGATGCGGATCATGATCACACTCTTTTTTCGAACTCATCGGGATTGGTGCAATGCGCGATCGCCTCTTCCATCTCGATCAATCCCTGATGCAAAAGGTTTCTCAGATACTGGTCCATCTGGATCATGCCGAGCTTGGAACCGGTCTGGATCGCCGAGTAGATCTGCGGTGTTTTGGCTTCCCGGATCGCGCTGCGGATCGCCGGTGTGCAAGCCATGATCTCGAATGCCGCGACCCTGCCGGCGCCGTCTTTGCGGCGCACCAGGGTCTCGGTGATCACCGCTTGCAGGCAGGTCGAAAGCTGAAGCCGGATCTGCTGCTGCTGCGATGGCGGGAACACGTCGATGATCCGGTCGATGGTCTGGACCGCGTCGATCGTGTGCAGCGTGGAGAATACCAGGTGGCCGGTCTCAGCCGCGGTTATGGTCTGGCCGATCGTTTCCAGGTCGCGCATCTCGCCGACCAGGATTATATCCGGGTTCTGGCGGATCGCGCGGCGCAGGGCTTCGGCGTAAGAGGACGTGTCGATGCCGATCTCGCGCTGCTCGATGATCGAAGACTTGTCGCGGTGCAGGAACTCGATCGGATCCTCGATCGTGATAATATGCTTCTTCATCACCGAATTGATATGTTCGATCATCGCGGCCAGGGTCGTGGATTTCCCGCTGCCGGTCGGTCCCGTGACCAGTACAAGACCGCGGTTCAGCTCGGCGATCCGTTTCATGACCGCCGGGTATCCCCATTCGTCGATCGTCTTGATCTTGAGCGGGATGATCCTCATGACAACGCCCACATGGTTCATCTGCTTGAAGCAGTTCACCCGGAAGCGGGCGACGCCCGGGATCTCGTAAGCCATGTCGAATTCCAGCGCTTGTTCGAACAACTTACGCTGGAGCGGTTTCATCAACCCGTAGATAACTTCCTCGATATCCTGATCAAAAAGGGGCTGATAATCGGTCCGTTCCAGGTTGCCCGCGACCCTGAAGACCGGCGGTTCGCCGACCCGCAAATGCAGATCAGAGCCCTCTTTTAAAACAAGTTCTTCGAGCAGGACGTCGAGATCGATCTTAGCCATGCGCTAAATGAGGGGTTATTGGCATTTATCCCCCGGTAATGACGCGCATCCGCGAGTTTATAAAGAGTCTACGCGCATGAACGCGCGGAATCCTATGGAGGCGTCCGTGGAAAGGTCGCTTAGTTTTGTGGACATCAGCTTGATGGTATACGGCGTGTACTTATTCGGCAACAGACTGTCGACATTCGATATCACAAATACGGTATCCGCGACCGTGATGGTGAACAAGGGATTGGTTAGGAAATTCAACAAGCTGTCGATCGATGTCGGTCCGCCTTCGTAGATCGCGATATTGGTGGAATCCATGCCGGTGATGGGCGCGAAGATTATCTGCAGGGTGGTATCCGCCGCAATCACCGTATCTTGTGGTTGATAGAAATTTTGAGCGGCGGGAAGTTCAAAATCGATCGTATCGAAAGAATTGACCGCCGTCGCGTTGAGCATGGACAGCAGGTAGGATACCTGACCGCCGGGCTGAAGGATCGTGTCCGAATCGATGAAACTCATGATCGTGTCAATGTTCCAGACGGTATCGACCGTGACATAACTCGTAGAGCCGCCGGTGCTGCGCTGGACGATCACCGCGTCGCCCTGGGGCTTTTGATAGGTCCACCTCCATAACAGGGTTACGAATACCTGATCTTTTGCGCCAAGCAGGCTGCTTTCGACCGCAACCGACTGGGCTGTATGCCATGACACGCATGTCAGGTTCACGTCAAATCCCGTTTCGCAAGCCGTAAGCGCCAAAATAAAAGCGATACTGATGATCTTTTTCATGAAAAGCCTCCTCGTATCGTAAATATTACTGAAATTTGTTCTCTTGTCAATAGAGACCCGGAAGATTTCTCGAAAAACATGGAAATCATCGATCGTTGCGGACAAAACGCCCAAATATCACTGCAATCTTCAGAGCGAAGATTGTTTTTCTGAGCTCTGCGAAATTGTTGACATCGCGCGTGGGATATATATAATGTGAACATGAAGCACAATACATTGTCAAAAAGAGCCAATATCATGCCGTATTCACCGATCCGCAAGCTCGCGACCTTCGCGGATGATGCAAAAAAAAGAGGCATCAAGATTTTTCATCTCAACATCGGGCAGCCTGACATAGACACGCCGGTTGAGATCTTTGAAGCGATCAGGAATCACAAGGAGACCGTCCTGGGCTACGGGCCTTCGGGCGGTCTGCTGGACCTCAGGGTCGCGATCGTCGCTTACCACCGCAACCTCGGCCTTGACATCGGGCTCGACAATGTCTGGGTCACGACCGGTGGGAGCGAATCGATAATATTCACGCTGATGTCCGTCTGTGACCCCAGGGATGAGGTCATCGTTTTCGAACCCTATTATACCAATTATAACGGCCTTTCGCTGATGTCGAGCATCAAGCTGGTCCCGATAATGACAACGGTGGAGAACGGTTTCCACCTGCCGCCGGCAAAAGTGATCGAAGAAAAGATCACGTCCCGCACGCGGGCGATCCTCATCAACACGCCGAACAACCCGACCGGCACGGTACTCACCGAAGAAGAGATGTTCGTGCTGCAGACACTGTGCAAAAAACACGATCTCTTCCTCGTATCCGACGAGGTATACCGCGAATTCGTGTACGACGGCAAACGGCAGATCAGCGCTCTGTCTATGCCGGAGATCGAAGAACGGGTTATCGTCATCGACTCGATATCCAAACGGTTCTCGGCCTGCGGTGCGCGCGTGGGGTTCGTGATCAGCCGCAACAAACAGGTAATGGATGCCGTGCTCAGGTTCTGCCAGGCGCGCCTGTGCCCGCCCACGCTCGAACAGATCGGCGCGATCGCCGCGTACAAACACATTGACCGCTATATCAGGCCGATGATCGAAGAGTACGAGAAACGTCGTAATGTCCTCTTCGAATGCATCAAAACCGTGCCCGGCGTATTCGGGCACAAACCCGAAGGCGCTTTCTACACCGTCCTGAGACTGCCGTTGAAGGACGCCGACCATTTCTGCCAGTGGCTCCTTACTGATTTCAGCCACCAGGACAAGACCATCATGCTGGCGCCGGCAAACGGTTTTTATTCCTCTTTGAAAAAGGGCCGCAATGAGATCAGGATCGCTTACGTCCTGAAAACCGCGGACATTAGCGAAGCGATGAGCCTTCTCGGCACTGCCCTTTCAGTTTACAAGGGTTGACCGCTGAACGTAGTCCATTGCGAGCGTGAAAGCAGCGTTATACAGGGCGGGAGTAAAGATGGCACAGATCACACCGCCCAAGGCTGCCGAGCGCATTGCGATGATCATGGGCAAACTAGCTTGTTCGCTGAATAAAGTCGGACGTTCATATATCCGCGCCAACCTCGATCACATCTTTGCTCACGACAATATACCGGTCCGCGATCTCAATAACTACGTCCTAAAAACTTTCCAAAATTACACGCGCGTCCTGGTCGATTTCTTCAGGCTTGGTTTTATATCGGCCGATGAACTCATCCAGGATGTGGAGCCGGTCGGCATTGAGAACTGCGCCGCCGCATTGAAATACAAAAGGGGCAGCATAATGATCACGTTCCACCTCGGCAACTGGGATTATGCCGGTTCCTATCTTGCCGCCATCAACTACCCGATGAGCGCGCTCGTCGAGGAACTCGAGCCAGCTATGCTCGAACTGTACACCCGCCACCGCGAACGCACCGGTATGCAGACCTATCCGCTCGCGAAATCCGCCTATGCTTTTCTTGACATTATCCGGAAAAACCGCATCCTGGCCATTCTGGCGGACCGCGATATTGCCAATAACGGCATCACCGTCACGGTCTTCGATGGTAAAAGGAACATCCCCCGCAACCTGGGATCCATTATCGTCCGCAAGAAACTGCCGGTCCTCTTTGGCCACCTCACGCTCAACCCGATAGGTAAAAAACACCGTTACCGCGGATGCGTTGACCCGCCGTTGTTCTTTACCAGCGAGGATGAATTCCATGCTGCACTGGTGCGGAAAATGGAAGAATTGATCAAAACATATCCTGACCAGTGGTTTGTTTTCCAGCCCGAATGGATAGCATGAACAAGATCAATCGCGCCGATCCTGAAACCGTGATCCCGCCGGGCCGGCTGACCGTGAAGATAAAAGGTAAAAATATTCCGCGCTACCAGAGCGAACAGGCGGCGGGCTGCGACCTGCACGCCAGCACCGCTCGCACAATTATCGTGCCGCCGGGAGGTTTCGCGACCGTGCGCACGGGTATCAGCATCGAGTTGCCAGCCGGTTATGAGGCGCAGGTAAGACCGCGCAGCGGTCTCGCCCGCAACCATGGCATCGGCGTTTTGAACGCTCCGGGCACGATCGATCCCGATTACCGGGGCGAGATAATGGTCATCCTGTTCAACATCGGTTCCAAACCTTTTCCCGTCCATGACCGGGACCGCATCGCCCAGCTGGTTTTCAGCCGGGTCGAACGGCCGCGTCTACGGACCGTGACCAGATTGCGTAAAACCCGCCGGGGCGCGGGCGGCTTCGGAAGTTCGGGGATCGGCCCCGCACTTTCGAAAAAATCGCCCAAAACCACCGGAAAACAAACCCGGTCAATTGAGCATTCGCTGAATCGCGGGACTGGCCGCGGAAAGGAAAGTGCGGGGTGAAGATCCTCCTGGTCTCCGATATTTTCTACCCCCACACCGGCGGTGTATCCGAACACATCCTGCACCTTTTCAAAAACTTAAACGCGCTCGGCCACCACGCGAAGATCGTGGCCCCGTCGTTCGGTCGGAATTACCCCTATGTCGACGAGAATATTATCCGCATGGGCAGGGCGTTCAAGATCCCCAAGAACCGATCCTTTTCGGTCATCACCCTGAGCCTGAAACTGCCCTGGGAATTCAGAAAATTCCTGCAGTCCAACAATTTCGACGTCATCCATATTCACGGACCGCTGGCGCCGGTCCTGCCGTACTTCGCGCTCAAGTATTCCACATCCAAGAACTTCATCACCTTCCATTCGGCCTATGAGGAAAGCCTGGGTTATGTGCTCTTCGAACCGGTGCTTGAACAATATTTCAGAAAGATCCACGGTCTGATCGCGGTCTCATCGGTGGCCCGGGATTGCGTGGCCAAGTATTTCCCTGACGGCCATTACCGGATCATCCCCAACGGCATCGATACCAACCGGTTCAGGTCCGATATCCAGCCGATCGACATGCTGAAAGACTACTATCCAAAGATCCTGTTCGTCGGCAGGTTCGAACCGCGCAAGGGACTGAAATACCTGCTCATGGCTTTTCCCGATATCATCAAAGAATTCCCCGATGCCAAGCTGGTCATTGTCGGCGAAGGGTTCCTGGAACATTACTACCGGCAGTATATCGAAGGGCATATCCAGGACCACGTGATATTCGTAGGACGCGTGAGCCCTGAAGACCTGCCTCGTTATTACGCGTCGTGCGACATCTACTCTTCGCCGGCAACGGGTGCCGAAAGCTTCGGTATCGTCCTGCTTGAGGCGATGGCCAGTGGAAAACCGATCGTGGCGTCCGACATACCCGGTTACCGCACGATCCTTGACGATCAGGCAGAAGGGCTGGTCTTCCCGCCCTGCGATCACAAGGCCCTGGCCGAGAAGATCGTTCACCTGCTTAAGAATCCAATCCTGATGCGGCAGTACGGCGAACAGGGCCGGGCCAAATCACTGCGGTTCGATTGGAAAATAGTCACCCAGCAGGTCTGTGACTTCTACCAGGAGGTAATAAATAAAGACGGCTAAATTCTGGAACATCCTCAAGATCCGGGATTTTTCCATTTTTGTATACTCCCAGACGGTCAACCAGTTCGGCGACAAACTTGACTACATAGCTTTGATCGCGCTCATCGGTCTTTTCCCGAAAAACCGCACGCCCTTCTTGCTCTCGCTGCTCGCCATTTTCATCACGCTGCCGGTCCTGGTGTTCGGCCCGATCGCCGGCGTCCTGGTCGACCGCTGGCATAAGAAGAATGTCATGGTGATATGCGATGCGCTGCGCATGCTTTGCGCTCTGGCGATACCGCTGGTATTTGCCCTCACGCACAACATCTATCCGGTCTTTGCACTGGTCTTCGCCATGTTCCTGCTGGCGCTTTTCTTCAACACGGCGCGCAGCGCGATTATCCCGAACCTGGTCGCCAAGAAACGCATTCTCGCTGCCAACTCCGTCATTAACCTTATCGGCCGGGGGGCGACGTTCCTGGGCATGCTGCTGGGCGGTGTTATCATTGACTGGCGGTGGTGGAAGGCCGCGCTGGGCATCGACGGCTGGGCGGCCGCTTTCATCATTGACGCGCTGACCTTTGCGATATCTGCGGTAATGCTTTATGTAATGAAAGTCGATCTCGCCTTCCGTAAAGTCGAAGAAACACATCTGCAGGCCAGGGGGCTCTATCTGCTCATATATAACGGGCTGCGGAAGATCATCCACGATCTGCTTGACGCGGTCAAAAGCATCATCAAGATCCGGGACCTGCTGTTCGCCATCTGCACTATCTTTCTCATGATCATCGCGGGCAGCGTGATCTATGTCCTGGTGATCCCGATCGTCCAGCAGGAAATGGCATGGGGCACGAGCGGTGTCGGCATCCTCGCGTCCGTGGGTGCGATCGGTTTGCTCGTCGGCGCCTACCTTACCGGCATTGCCGGGCATCACTACGACCTGAAGATGACAATGCTCGTATGTTTCGTTGTTATTGGCGGCGTGTTGATAGCATTTCCGTTCCTGAACAATTTCTACGTATTCTGTCTGCTGTGCCTGATCGGAGGGATCGCGATATCACCGGTGTTCATCGGCCAGGATACGCTGATTCATCGCAGCGCCGACGAGCTCATCCGGGGCCGGATATTCTCCCTGCGCGAATGGATCCTTAACGGCTCCTTTGCCCTGGTGGCGCTGATCATCGGGTCGGTAGCGACGTTCGTGTCAAGACGCCTGCTGTTCGTATTTTTCGGCGCGATCGTCATCCTGGGTGCGGCATTCGGCGCCATCGCCATCAACCGTGGTAAAAGCTCTGCAGTTCCATCGAATAGCCACTGATCTCCAGCTGTGCGGAACATGGAACCAGCCGGCACAGTTAAGGGGATTCATCGAACAGCTCATTAAAACAAAGATCCCGATCGGATTGCCCGGTGAACGCGATGAAGGGATCATTCTTACCTTTGACGACGGCGAGGAAAATATCTATCGCCATGCTCTTCCCATCCTGCGTGAGTTCGGAGTGCGGGCCGTGGTCTTTTTGATCGTGGGCTACATCGGCGAGAAGAACACCTGGGACATTTCGTTGACGGGCCGGCGCGTCGCTCACCTGGATTGGAACCAGATCCATCAACTGAAAAAAGGGGGCATGGAGATCGGGTCGCACGGGATGACCCACCGCAACCTTGCCCGGCTAAGCACGGCCGAACTTGAGTACGAATTGAACGGATCCAAAGCTATTATCGAGAAAGAGCTGGGAACGATCCGCTGCATATCATATCCTTTCAACCGGATAAATCCGGCAGTCCGTCGGATGGCCGCGCGGGCCGGCTATCGCTATGGATTTGGCGGCAATGGCGACGACGACCTGACGTTAAAAAAAGAAGCCATCTACATCACGGACACACGAGCCAGTCTCGCGATAAAGGTGACTGAAAAACCGCCTGTTGCTTACGGTTATTACCGCACCCAGCAGAAAGTGATCAACTTTTTTACCCTGGCGACAATGATCGCGCGCCGCCGGAGTGACATTGTGCTTAAAGGGCAAAAAATCAAGGAGGCATCATGAACCGTACACTAAGACCGATCGCGCTGGCATTAATGGTCGCCTGCGTCGCGCTATTTGCGCAGGACGGCAACGCAACGGTCGACAAAGCGGTCGAACTTTTTGAGACCCGTCATCTAAACAGCAGCAATTTGAACAAAAGCCTTGAGATCCTGACGGCATTGGTCAATTCCGAGCCCGAAAACTTAAGGGCGAACTGCGAGCTGGCGCATGTATACTATATCCTGGGCGACAACGCCGGGACTAAGACCGAAAAGATCAACCTCTATGCAAAGGGGCAGGAATACGCCAAAAAAGCCATTAAGATCAATGACAGTTCGGCATCAGCCCATTTCTGGTATATGGTCAACCTGGGTCGGGTCGGGCAGACCAAGGGCGTGCTCAACTCGCTCGGCTCGGTACCTGAGATCAAGAAGGAGATCGACAAGGTTCTGAAACTCGATCCGAAACACACGGGCGCGCTCGACGCCCGGGCCATGCTCTACTACGAACTGCCCGGGATCATGGGCGGCAGCGTCAATAAATCGATCAATGCCCTGAACACGGCAATCGCGCTTGATTCCAATTATTCGGTGCTTTTCGTGGATATGGGCAGGTGTTACATCAGGAAGAAAGATTATGAAAAGGCCCGCTTTTTCCTTCAGAAGGCCATCGAGATCAAGCAGCCGACATACCCGGCGGACTGGACGCTCGATGACAAACCCGATGCGGAAAAATTTTTAAAAGAAATAGAAAATAAATAAGAAATCGTCTTTCTAGTCTGTCTGATCTATCTGGTCTATGTGGTCTTTTTTAATTTGAACCAAATAAATGAATAAACTTTTTATTATGAGTTTAATCCTGCTTTCCTAACCTCATAACTTCATAGCTTCCCAACTTCATCTTTTTTTATCCCCGTATCCCCATTTTTTTCCTAACCTCCTAACCTCACAGCCTCTTAACTTCATAACCTCGATTTTTATCTCATCCCCTCATCCCTTCTTCTTTTTTTTATACCAGCTCATTTCACTTGGATGACAATCTTTATGAACTTGATGCAAATATTCCCGGTCTACGTGCGTATAGATTTGCGTAGTCGAAATATCGACATGTCCTAGCAACTCCTGAACAACACGTAGATCAGCTCCTGCTTCGAGCAAGTGTGCAGCGAAGGAGTGGCGGAACATGTGCGGCGTTACACGTTTTTTAATTCCAGCTTTTATCCGATACTTACGCAGAATTTTCAAAAAGCCCATCCGTGTCAACTGTTTACCTCGCGCGTTAACAATTAGGTATGGTATGCTTTTTTCTTTTACTAACTTAGGCCGCCCGCTTCTTAAGTAATTATCAATAGCATAAGCTGCTTTTTTACCATAGGGAACAAGACGCTGTTTATTCCCTTTGCCGATCACGCTGAGCAGTTCATCGTCGAAAAGGATATCGGAAATCTTAAGGTCTAAAAGTTCTGATATGCGCAGGCCCACTCCGTAGAGCAATTCCAAACAAGCCCGGTCCCGCAGACACAGCGGTGTTAGATCATTGGCGGATTCAATGATCGCCTCCACTTCAATTACCGACAAGGTCTCTGGTAATTTCCGTCCTATTTTCAGCACATCGAGCGCGGTTGCAGGATTTTTTTCCACCTTGCCGATTGTCACGAGATAAGAGAAGAGAGCTTTAATACTTGAAACCTTACGGTTTATCGAAGTTGCTTTTTTACCTTTATTATATAGGTTATGTATATAACCTCTGAGTTCATCCGTGGTCGCTGATTCCAAACTCTTGCTGAGATCAGAAAAATACATATTCACCTTCTGGATATCATAGATATACGACCGGATCGTGTTGAGCTCATGCCCCAGTGCTATCAGATAATTCTCGAAACCGGTAATAAGTTCATTCATCAGTATCACCTGATCGTAAAATCCTTGCTGCATTCAGTCTTTTTTGCAGAATAAACCAGTATGAGAAAAGTGATGATTCCAGTTTGTTGTGGTCCCTGAATTTCTTTTTAATCTCACTCCAGAATCGCTCGTTGTGATGTCTTTCAATAATATGCACCAATTCATGATAAATGATATATTCAATAAATCTTTTAGGTAAATACTTCATCAAAGTGTTCAGAGTTATATTATGCCGGGGACTGCAGCTTGCCCATTTTGTTCGCATGCTTTTAAATAGCGTTTTATGAACTCCTATTTTTAGTTCTCTCGAATAGATTTTGATATTGTTCTCAGCTTCTTTTTTAAAAACATCATCGGGCCGATAAATAATTTTTACATGATTACTGTATCTGAGATATTTTTTTATTAATTTGCTTTTTTCATTTATCCAATGATTGTGCCGTACAATTACATCCTGGGCATGCATGCCTTTTGGCAATACCAAGCTAAGCTTGCCGGTTCTAAATTCAATCCTGGGATACTTGATGGCTCTGTGTACAATAGAATAACTGGCCAATCTATACTCCGTAGCTTTTGATATATTTCATAAGATCATTATACAAATTATCAACATCGGTCATTGTAAGTTTGTATTCATTTTTAAATAAACGAACGAATCTACGCACTTCCTGTTCTACGTTTTTGCAGGCCGTCGCTTGCATTATCCAACCCGGGAACATTATATCCTGCATTTGCGCGATTAATATCTTTATTTTTTCAGCAAAATCGTCCTTTATTTTCAATTTTTGTTCTAAAACCAGAAATATGGCATATTCAAGATTCGACAAACCCAATTTCTGTTGTTTAGACAACATTACAGATGCTGCATCGAATATTGAGACTCCTTCCTTGTATATGCGTTCATAATCCTTGGTCTTTTCCCTCCACAATTCCATTAACCTTTGCACGCGATCGACAAGCGATTCATAAATCGGATTCGTCTGTTTATCCACCAATACAAATCTCTGCAGGGCAAACAAGATATTTGCCGCTTTTTCTTCCCTGCTTTTTACTTTTTCTTCCAATTTTTTCAACGAATCAGCATCAAATTTTATCTCGGGTAATTCCTGTTCAATCTTTTCAATTTCCGTCGACTTATAGACGTATTTCAGCGTTTTATCATAATATTGGTGCACATATGCATCGACACTAGTGCCATGCATGACCATCTTCATATAATATGTGTAAACAGCGGAAATCCATCGATATTCTTCAAAATGCTCTAACTTATAAGGATCAGATCCTAAAAGTTCAAATGCGTTACGCAAGTGGCGGTATTTTTCTAAAAATTCCTCCTCTCTGGTCACATCGGTAGTCAGGATCTCAACCGCCTTCAGTAGCGTGCTGCGTTCATAATTTTGCATCAATTTTCCAAATATCGACTTCAATTCCGATATCAACTGATCAAACTCATGCTGGAGGCTTTCGAAATCGTTGAGCGCCTGGTCAATCACATCATCCTTGGAATACAACTCGAACGCCCGTTTGAATTCCTTCAAAATGCCGACATAGTCGATGATAACTCCGGCTTCCTTAATGCCTTTATATGGACGGTTAGTCCGCGCGATCGCCTGCAATAATCTGTGCTCTTTCAGGGGCTTATCAAGGTACATGGTCTGTAATACCGGCGCGTCAAATCCGGTAAGCAACATATCGGTCACGATCAGGATTTTTGGATGAGTATTTTCTTTAAATTTTTCTATTATTTTCTTCAATGTACTTTTATAATCTTTGCCATTGTAGCGGGCTCTTGCTTCACGTACATAACCGTAGATAACATCAGCATCATCCCGCTCAGATGTCATCACGACATCAAAATATTCACGCGGCAAGTGTTTTTCCAAAGCATTCTTGTAATGGACACATGCTTTTCGGCTGGCAGCGACGATTATCGCCTTGAATTTATTATCGACATTTGTCTTGAAATGATTGGTAATGTCAGCTGCTATTTTTTCGATTCTTTCTTGATTTTCAAGAAATAAATTTATGGAATTCAATCTTTGTTTCAATTTCTTTTCTACTTCAGGTTTTAGCTGCTCTGGGATTTCATCCCATTCTACTTCTAAAAAGGTTTCCAGCATATCTTTTTTAAGATGCAAATTTTCAAGACGTGGTTGATATACTATCGGTACGGTGAATCCGTCCTTAATAGCATCTACGATGAAATACCGATCAAGATAATTCTCCCCAGGAGGATAAGCAAATTCCAGATAAGTATCCCTGCGCTGTTTTTGCTTTGAAATGGGTGTACCGGTTAAAGCAAATCGGAAAGCATTCTTAAAGATTGCCTTCATTTCACCGGCAAGCGTCCCGTACTGGGTACGGTGTCCTTCATCAATGAAAGCAATCACATTTTTACGCGTCATGATCGTATTTCTATCTTTGCTGATCTTTTCAAGATGCTTTCGCAATGTATCAAGTTCGTCAAATCGGAATTTATGAATTAAAGTTATAAATAAACCGCGTTTTCCCTGGTAATTATCATGCTTTAAAATAGCCTCCAATTCTTCGACTGTATTTAATATTTCAGGCTGTACAATATCCAAAGAGAAAAATTCCGTATAGAGCTGTTCTTCAAGCTCTATACGGTCCACGATGAAAAAAATGGATGGATTTTCCAAAAAATTATCGAAATACAACTTATGCGCTGCGAATATCATGGTCAGTGTCTTGCCGCTCCCCTGCCAATGCCAGATCAATCCATTTTTCCTATCTAAATGCCTCTCCCTCGATGGGAGAGGATCGGGGTGAGGATGTAGATTTGTTATTACCCTTTCCACCATCTTATTCGCCGCCCGGTATTGCATGTACCGCGTAATAACCTTTGTCGCATTACCCATTTCCACTCGGTAAAACAAAAAATTTCTAACTATATCAAGCAGCTTATATGGCTCCAATATTTCCAATACCGCATCTACGCTATTTATATTTTTGTCATTCTGAGTGGAGCGAAGAATCTCTTCTGTCCTCCGCCATTCATGACATTTAACATCCTCTTTTTTCTGCCAGGGTACAATCGGAAAATATCGTGCCTGGCTCTCGGCCGCGATACCTATTTGAACATATTTATATAATTCGGGTACTGAATCTTCGTACTCCTTTATTTGCGCAAAGGCATCATACCATGAAGTTCCCGGTTTGGTCGGGTCCTTGCACTCGATATTCACCAAAGGAATGCCATTTACATAAAGCACGATATCGGTACGTATTTTTTCTTTGCCGGAATATTGAACCTGCCTGCTAACAACAAATTCATTACTACCAACAAATCCCTCTCCCTTGATGGGAGAGGCCTTTCCATCTTGTTCCCTCTCCCTTGATGGGAGAGGGTGAGGGTGAGGGTGAATATCATAATCAAACAACTGTACAAACTTAATCACCCTCTCTTTTTCAAGTTTGACCGGCACGCCGAATTTGAAATAATTCAAAATCCGCTTTGCACCCTCCTGCCCACTGGTGACAAGTTTCAGCTCGTTCAGAACCTTGCTTATTTCCTCATCACCGATGCCCGTATCTTTATTAATGCGCTGAATACAACGTATAAGAGTGGAAACCAACAACGGCTCTTCAAAACTCTCCCGTTCTAGCTGCTCGGCAGGCACAAACTTCCAACCAAGCTCCTGCAAACGCTTTATGAAATAATCTTCGACCAATGATTTTTCAGAAAATTTATCCATACATTTTATCAAGCCTATTTAATTCACGAAAAATCCATGCTAATTTTTCTTGCATGATATGACTAAATTTCACCAATTTTGGAAAAGCTTTAACTAAATAGTGTTTTGCATTATAGATTTTACTAGGAATTCCGCTATACATTGGATATCTTGAATTCTGTATAGCTGATGGTGGAATAGATAATGAAAGCATTATCAGGAGATATTCAGCTTCAGCGATATAAGGAAATATCTTTTGAAGCGTAGCCATGGCTTTGTTAGAAGTTGCCTCTGTCATGTTAGGCGCATACTTCTTTTTTGTCATTTTCGCATACGATGCGATACCATTATATATTGTAGGAGCAACTGCGCTTAGGTTCTTTCTTCGTACCGGTCCCGACATATATTTAAGAAGGACATTTAACAATTTTCGCAATTTTGGCATTTCAATCATATCAAATAATTTGACGTTGTTAAACACCTTTATTGTTTCATCAAGTTTATCAGGTGTTATTGCGATCTTATCTTTTCCATGTAACCATATGTCTAATGATTGCTGCCATTCCGGGGTCTCCTTAATTTTCTGCATCATGTGGCTCAAAACCCTTAATGGAAAGTGCCCGACTTTGTTCTTTAACTCAACCACCGTAAGATTATCGTAAAGAATTCCGAATGCTTTAAACGATTTTTCTATGGACTGTTGTAGATAAAAGATTGCCTGCGGGTACAAGCGCCTTGCATAAAGAGTCTGCGCAGCTTTTAGATCCTTTTTTGCAACATTTAGGAATGCATCACATGGCTTCATGTTTTTACCTTTTTTGCTCCTGTCAGCAAATCATCCATCAATCCTTTTTTTATTTTTTCGAACTTTTGCTTCTTTGTTTTCAATACTTCCACCTTTTCATCAACATTGGCGAGAATGTCACTAATTTGCTGCTGCTCACCCAGTAATGGCATGGGAATAGTAATTTTCGATACTTGTTCACTATTTAATGCTGGATATTGACCACCAATCATCATTTTGTTACACTGGTCAATAACGACCTTGGAAAATAATGTGCATAATAAGTATTGTGGAATTAAGTATGCTTTACACGTTAACACTGCAAATCCCGTTGAACAAATTTGACCATCATAATTTTTTGGAATTAATGCAAACGCCTTCAAATAGGGCCGTACCGTTGACATGATCACATCGTTCAGATATACAACACGCCGCGCTCGCGATGGAGCATCTCTTCCCATTATTTCCCTTGCCTGATTTATTTTACCTGTGCCATTCTCTACCGAGTCAATATCAATATATAGAAACTTATGGTCCGGATAATCCATTGGCAAATCCTTGGCATCTTTATTGATTTCTGTAACATCACCTAAATGCTTCACCTCCCACTCTTTCGGTATACTTCCTATTTCCGTGTCTTTGAATTGTTTATGTCCGATCCCTTTAGTCAAAAGCTCCTGCATCAATCCTTTTTTCAACCTCTCAGTCTTTTCAATCGCCGTATCCACTTGTGTAATCGCTTCATCCACAGTTGATAGAATTTCAGCAATTTTTTTCTGTTCAGGGAGGGGAGGGAGATTAATTCGTATTTTCCTTAAATCCTCCTGGTTTAGTTTAACTCTAGTCGAACCCACAATATATGTCCGTAAATCCATAAAATTTAGCAAATATAATAAAAATTTATTACTAGATTTAGCTTCGATGGCCTGCAGAATATGTGCATGATTATTAACCCAAAATTTTCCGGTCATCAAATAACATGATTGCTCATATTTACCATACAAACCACCATCTTCTGCTAATAATAGATATTCACCATCAAAGATATAATTATCGATATGATCTAATATACCATTCGCACCACAATATGGATATCTACCTTTTCTTTTTGCTCTTTCTATTTCACTTAAAGGTATTCTCTTACTATCAAAAATTTCAATCACATGATCTAAGGTCATTATTTCCCAATCTTTTAAACCTCTATCGATATATGATGAATTGATATTATTCATAATTCAAAACCTTCTATATTTTGGGATTTAGAAATTCTTCATCATCCTGAAGAAGAACCTGTATTTCTGCTTCTATACTATTAATCACTTGTCTTATAAAATTTCTGACTGACCCAGGAGGACATTTATCACACATTTCTCGAAGAATTGTTTTTTTGCTTTCTAGAACAGGGGGTGGCTTACCTGGCGTTGATGTTAGAGTACCAGAATTAACTACTGCAGAAAACATGCGTTTTGCAGACTTTTCCAAACTGCTTTTAAAAGCTTCCTGTAATACTTTTAGCAAAAGCGGCATTGTTACACTATTGAACTTCAAGAAACCTGCCGTGATCAAAACCTCATCTATCTTTCCGGCATTGATTTGTTCCTGAATAAACTTCTCTAAATAAGTTTCCTTTGAGCAATCTTGTTTTAAGTGGATAATTGGACTTATCAAATACTCAAGGGTGTAAAGTAATAACGGATTACGTTTATACCAATCAATGACACATTTCAATATCATTTTATATTCATCATAATTATGTATCAACCTTGATAAACATTTCAAACCCTCATACGGAATTGCCTCAAACCTATAAAAATCAACACCATTATGCTTTACCATCTTCATTTCCATATCCAATCGATATTTAGTAAAATCAAGAAGACTCATAATGTCACTGCATGAAAAGTCAATAACGGTTTGTCCATTTGCATCAATACAAGGGACGTCTTTCATTAAGCGTAAAGATACACTGCGAAATTCGTTTACTTCTTCATTCTCAGGAATTGATAGATTCGCATGACGAATCCAATGCAGCATATCAGAAATCGCAGAAATCATTATTAGTGACAATGGACCTTCTTGTTTGATAATATCATTCATCAATCTTATCATCACCAAAACGTCTTTAGTTTTTTCAAAGATAAAGTATAAATTCCGGCCAACTGAAATCCTGTTTTTCGACGACCCATTATTTATCAGCCTAGTTAACCAATTAACTTTTATATCTACTGGCATTGTGCCTTCTTCTATCAATCTTATGAATAAAGCTACTCTACTACTTGGTACATCTGACGGACGATTCAAAATTTCATTTGCTATAACCTCAATGTGTATATTATCTAATTTGGAAATCGCTAGGTCAATTTCATTTTTAAATCTATCTGGAATTTTGCACCAAAGGTCAGGATTCGTTCGGATTGATTTGAAAATATCGGTGTTCAGTTGTGCCCAACTAAGAATGAGAGGTGGATTGCCAGTTGAATTGCATTTTTCAAGATTATCGTCCAATGAGATTAAATAAGCCACCACTTCAGAAGGCGATTTATATGAGGCATCGATCTTTTCCACCAAATTTTTCAGATCATCTGTCTTCAAATTCCATCTATGATGCATAAATTCATTAACAAACCATTCCCATCTGTTAATCGCAGGTGATTGTTTCTCTACCATGTCAAAATTTTCTATAACATATTCCGGAGCAACATAATACCTATAAACAAGATAATCAGGTGAACGAGGAAACTTTCTCAACAACTCTACTGCTTCTATAGTTCCGGGAATATCTTGAGCCCACGCAGTTATAAGAAAATTTTCGATTTCACTTAAAAGATAAAAATTGGCATCCGGAGAAATTAATGTAGCAATCATTCTGATGACCTTAGTCCGATCATCAGCTATTCTTTTAGCCAAGGGTAATTTACTTTCAGAAACACGTCCCATGCATGTTCTTCCTATACTCCCAGCTGTTTTGATTCCCTGTATTATTATTTCTAATTTTGGATATAATAGTAATTGCCTTAATAAGTGCAATGCAGTATCTCTTAGTTCATGGATGGTTTGTGTATCTGATAAAGTACGCTCACCAAAAACAAACTGACCAGATTGTGATTGTGAATATGCGTGAGTACCAGCCAAAATTTCTGATATTGAGTTACTTATTAGTTCAGCTTCGACTATGCTAAAATGCAAATCTCCCAGCCAAACTGATAATTCTGCTAATATGTCTTTTATCATATCTGGTCTATGATTGATGGGTGACACAGCTTCCTTAATCAAAGTTCGTGGCTTATAGTTATCATAAGTACCCTTTAATTCACTATTTGCTAATTCTCTAATTAATTGAATAGCTTTTTTTTGAAAACCTGGAATCTCCATGATGTTGGTGATTACAGGACCAATGTTATCTAAGTTCAGTTCATAATTAACATTAAAGACCTTAATAATCGGATCTGCCGATAGTGGCGCTTTCGATCGAAGGTAAGCGTAAACCAAATCCAATATTTCTTCAGTAATGAAATAAGTTACTTTTGAAATTTGTAAGAGCCTATTTATTCTGACATTATTGGGCGTGCTGTGGGACTCGTCAATCCAGTCATAAACAATCCGTTTTAAAGTAATTTTGACCTTTTCTAAATCTCCATATCGGGATATCGCAGCTAAATTATTAAATATTGTCTCAGGACATATTCCCAGCCATCTTTGTATCAAACATTTTATAGCATTTTCGTTTAATTTGTCTAGTCTAAAAGTAAGATATAGATCGCCGATCATGTCTGGATTAAATCTCACGGACCTACCTATTTCTCTTAATACTCCAACTTCTATTAGTTTATCAATATATGTTATCAATTGTTCAGCACTAAACCCGCTAAGTGCACTTAACTTTTTAATTACTTCATTGTTATTGTTCTTTGCAAAAGGTACAACAATTGCAATATTTATCAATAAGTCATCCAATTTTTCCTTAATAATATTGAATTTTGACAACGCCTTTTCTGTGTCATATTCGACACTGTCTACTATTTGATCTTGGAATATTCTTAAATCCATTACTCTATTTTCCATTTTATGATTCCCAATAAAAGTCAATATAAATGGATTAGAATAATGAGTCACTATAAACTCTTCATTATCTATTTTTTCTTTATCAACAACAAGGTGAAGCAATCCAAGAAGGTCTTGTTTGCTCCAATTTGAAATAGGCATCTCCTCAATAACACTAGCACACCTAAAATCTCTGACGATATTCCGGATTGAATCTAAGCCAGAAGTTCTGACTCCCAATATTATCTTAACTGCAAAGGCTTGGCTTTTAGCCAAAGCGATTAATGCTTTTGTTTCTTCCAAATATCTGTCAGCATCGTCTAATACTAGAATATATTTTCTTCCACACACAAGTTCATCTTGCACTGCATCATTCATATTTCTAAGACCCGGTCTAATCAGCCAACATTGTCGTTCATCATCAGCGAGATGTGCATTTTTTGCTATATCTCTCAATAAATGTGATTTTCCGTTGCCCCCAGCAGCATAGATAATAAGTATACTTACACTATCTTTAAGAATAAATTGATAGCATTGCCTTGATTCCCTTTCGAATTTTAATAATTTATTAGTTGATAAAAGAGTTTTTTCATATTGTTCAAAATATATTTTCCAAGGTACAAACATGGGGAATTGCGGATCTCCAAAGAAGTAGTACCTTAGAAATGGCTGCTTTTCTATTCGCATAGTCAAATCTTCTCGAGCCCAGATTTTAAGTGTTTTTGTCTTTCTTTTATTCATTACTTCGAGAATTCTGACTTCGTTGACATCCAGTTCAGCATTCGTTGCTATGCGAAGATGATCCACGTTATTCTTTTGGGCATTTTTAAGTTCTTTTTTAATCTCATTTTTCAAGTGAGGAATAGCATTTTTATGAGATTTCGTGGTCCATTTTGACTGAATAGACCATGCACCAGATTTATTCTCGTATTGATAGAAACCGTTGAAATATCCATCCCAACCACTGTCAGCACCAATATATGGACTACTTGGAACAAATCCGGGAGAATTGCATTCGAGTGCAAATAAGTGATTAATAAATCGCTGGAAATCTTTTTCATTACCAATCTTATCCCAATTCAATTTTGTCATTTCATACCTACATTTAATTTTATAATTGCATAATTAATAAAAGCAGAGCAAGTTACAAGCATATACCTTGCTTCTGGCTCACCACAACTTATAGGTTCTTTATTTTTAGGATGTCTAATGCCTGCATCATCTGATGTCCAACCGTAGAGATTGCTAAAACTCCTTTTTAGAGCAGGATGTATTTTTAAACTATTTATGAGTTTACCAAGACTGCCTTTTTTACCTAATATGATCTGCGCCAATACATCTACTGCACTGATAGACTCCTTTATAGAATTCGCATAGTCCGGTTTTGGACGTTTGGAAAAAAGATCCAATGCTTTTGTTAAACATCCTTTCACGGGTTTATATTTGTCTGAAATGCTTAAAGCTTTTTCTATCTCCCTGTTTTCTTCTAGGTTATCTAATTCAGATGGACATATATTATTGCTTATTATTGTCAGTGGTATTTTTTCCTTCTTGAAGAGGTACAATATATCTTTCTTGAAATATTTCATTTCTGCCTTGTCTGGATGATTTTTTAATATAAATTCAATATAATCGTATACTTCATACCACTTAAGCCTTGTTGCTAATTTACTAATTTTTGCTACAATCTGCCGAGCCTTATAAGTATCTACCTCGAATAGGTTACCATTAAAAAAATCAGTCCATACAAATTTTGCAAAAAGTAACGCAGGGGAATTACTAAATTGATCATCCACAAACCAATCATCAATTATGTCTTTATATAAAAATTTATAAATAAGATTTAATATTTTGTTTTTTCTCACAAGAGGCATTTCGTCCTTTGCCAGCATTGGGACTTTTTTATACCCATATTTTTCAGAAAATAACATTAATACTCCTCACCTATCAGTGGAGAATAGATTAATAGGAAGTTCTCGATCCTGCTCGAACAGTAAATATTTTGAGATTGCTTCGCTGTCGCTCACAATGACAATGCGTAATGGTTGCTCACAATAACCATATATTCTTAACACCGGTCTATCGTACATCTGATCCCTGCCCATTTAGCGCCCCTTTGCCGCACGTTTCGCCCCTTTGGCGTTTTGCAATCATCAACCAAATCAGCAACCAAATCATCAACCTTATATAAGCTCATAATAAAGACCCCTACCTTCACCAACAGGTCTAACAACCTTAAGATTTGTTAACTTTAATATTTCCTTATGAACAGCCTGTGGAGAAATTTTGAACATTTTTTGCATGTCTCTATTAGTGATTTTACCTTGCGCAACAAGAAATTCCACTATCTGCATCTGCCGTTCGGTAAGGGCGATCTGACCCTTTTGGGTTTTGCGCAAGCGTTCGCTACTAAGGCGCACGATTCGTTCTTTTACTGCTTGAACGCTTACATGGACGCCTTCGACAAAATACTCCAGCCACTTCGTCGTGTCAAGCATCACCTGATTGACGCTCTGTAATGCTTTATAATACGCCGGGCGGTCCGCGTCATAATAGTCATCAAGGCAGAAGAACTGTTTTGTGTCAAATCCTCTTTTATACAGGATCCACGAAGCAAGAATACGTGCGGTCCTGCCGTTTCCATCAATAAACGGGTGAATTCTAACGAATTCATAATGGGTAAGTCCGGCTTCTATAACCGGATCAAGCTCTTTCGCAATAGAAGAATTGAGCCAGCCGATTAGGTTTTCAACCAACCCCGGGACCTCTTCATTCTTTGGCGGTCGAAAAAAGATTTCGCCGGTCATGCGGTTACCCACAACCACATATCGAGTTCGGAATGTCCCACAATCTTCAGGATGTTCAAGTGTATCCTTTGTCACCTGTCTATGCGTTCTCAGAATATGGGCAACTGATAGCGCATCACCTTCCACAATTTTTTCAATATTTCGGAGAACCTCCAAATAATTCAACACTTCTTGTTTATCTTTTCGTGTTGCAGTGATTGTCCGCCCTTGTGCAAGTTTGGACACCTGCTCCAAATTCAAGTTGTTACCTTCTATATGAGTCGAAGAATGTGCAGTGCGAATAATAGCCTCGCGCCGTAGTTCAACCTCCCATTTCGGGATTAAAGGTGAATTCAGGATGACTTCGCGCGCCGCCGAGATCTTAGAGAGCAGACTTACTATATTGTGGGTATAGGTGAAGTTAGGTTGAAACATCGTATTTGAGCTCCTTAAGGTAGTCTTCTATCTTTTTCTTGTTTTCAACAATTTCGCCATCCAGTCGATTGAGTTCTTGCCATTCTTTAGCAATATTTATCTGCTCGATTTCTTCTTCAGGATAGACATAGAGCGTGACGTTGAGATTGTAATCGTTTTTTTCGATTTCGTTTTTTCCCACGACTCGCGAAAAGCCTTTTTCTTCAGAGAAATTCTTATATGCCTGCGTCATTTTTGCTAGGTTCGCCCCACTCAGATGGTTGAGTTTTCGTATCTCTGGGTGTTTTTCATATTCCTGACTTGCGTTTAAAAACAAGATTTTGTCTTCTCTTTCTTTCTGTTTATTTTTATGGAATATCAATATTGCACCAGGTGCGCCCGTATTGTAAAATAGTTTTTCTGGTAGTAGAATGACAGTTTCAAGCAGATCTTTATTAATAACTCCTTTTCTGATTGCTTTCTCAGCGCCGCCACGGAACAAACAGCCATTGTCAATCACAATACCCACTCTACCGCTATCAACATTGACTGATGCAAGCATGTGCTGTATCCAAGCCCAGTCCGCTGATTGTTTGGTTGGAAAACCATAGCTGAAGCGGTCATGCCAAAATTCACCTTTCTTAAGCACATCCTCGTTATAACCATCCTGGTTCCATGGAGGATTTGCCATGCAAATATTAAATTGCTGAAGCTTTTCTCCCTGCTTGAATTTTGGATATAGCAACGTGTCGCCTAAAGTAATGCGGGCATTGCGAATATCATGAATATAAAGATTCATCTTTGCCAATGCCAGAGTCTTATAATTAGCCTCCTGCCCGAATAAAAATAATTTGTCAGCATCTATTTTACTTTTTTCCTCTTTAATATGCTGGTACGACATAATGAGCATGCCTGCCGAACCCAGCGCCGGATCATAGATGCGATCGCCCGGCTGAGGATCAAGAATCTGCACGAGCAAATTTATCACCTCACGTGGTGTGTACACTTCGCCCTCTTTTGCCTTTTGAGGTGCGAAATACCGCAGGATCCATTCATAGGCATCGCCTAATATATCGGGTGATACGTAATGAAGGGACTGTGCGCTGAACAGTTCGACGAGTTGCCGCAGGATTTCCGCATTTTCACGGTTGTTGGTAAATTGCACGAAATCGACATTTTCAAAAACATCGCGCAATTCGGGATTGTGCTCGGCAAGCTGCTTCATCGCACCTGAAAATTTTTCTGCGATCCGCGCCGGATCTTTCCTGATATCTTCCCATCGGTATTCATTAGGAATATCAAAATCATGATACATGGATTGTCGCGCTTCGTGTTCAGCTTCTTTTTCGGAAAGTCCCTCTTTCGAAACGTCAGTCTTGGCTTTATCGTATTCCAAACCCCATTTATCGCAAATCCGCTTATAAAAAAGCAGTACAAGAATGAAAGTATAATCCACACGCGTACGTATCAAATCGGCAGCTTTCTTCAGCAAGACATCCAGATCGCCGCGCGTGAGCTGAGATTTATCTATGGCCAATGTTTCTGCAATATATTTTTCTTTGCTTTTGAGTATATAAATCCTCTTTCGTGCGTCATTTGGATCAAATTTTGTTTCAAGACGTCCAGCCTTGCGTAGCTCGGATAATACCGCATTTACCTTTTCATTATTATCCTGGGTTGGTGGTTGTTCAAGAATACTAAGTGCATCCTCAAATCGAAACTCCTTATCACTGAATTTTTGTATCAAAATATCATATCTGGTCTCAAGCCATTTTTTCAGTTTCATAATTCTCCTTAAATTTACCTACAGCTATATTTCATTATGTGAATATTATAGGTAATTTCATGCGGTTGTCAAGGGTTTGCGAACAATATTACGAAATTACGTGTGTTTTTATAACTGATTTACAAATTATACTGCTCAGCTCATTAATAAATTGAGATTGCGTCGCACGATAATCGCTCGCAATGACAAAACCGGCTTACATCTCCACGACCAGTTTCCGCGGGTACCGGGTCAGGTTCACCGGTTTACCGCGCTGGTCTATGTAAACGATGTCTTCGAGCCTTATGCCAAACCCCTTTTCCGGATAGTACAGACCGGGTTCCACCGTGAACACCTGTCCCGGCAGGATCATGTCGTGGTTCGTCTTCGCGAGCCCGAAGGTCGGGCTCTCATGGACGTTAAGCCCCACGCCGTGGCCCAGGGAATGGCAATAACCGGTCTCGGTCTTGGGCTTGGAAAGGAATGTCGGATAGCCCTGCCTTTCGAATAACATGCAGACCGCCTGCTCGATCGACTTCGTCATGACGCCCGTTCTTATCCGGTCATAAGCGATATCCTGAGCTTCGCTGACGAGCTTATAGATGTCAAGGTATTTCCCGCTCGCGTGTCCGAAACACAACGTTCTGGTGAAATCAAAATAGTAGCCGCCGCCCAGTCCCTGGGGATAAATATCGAAGACGATCGTCCGGCCGAGCTTGACTGGTTCGCTCAGGCAGCCGGAATTGTGCGGGACACCGGCATCGCGGCCCTGGGAAATGATCATGCCGCTGGTGTTCACCAGCCCGTTCCCGTACAGCTCTTCCCTCATCATGCGGTGCAGGTCGCCGATCAGAAGCTTCTTCCCTTTCTCTTTCATGATCGCATCGCCGCTGACTTTCATCTTCCTGACGCCACCAATGACCGCATTGAAAGCCCGCCCTACTCCCAATCCAGCCTTTTTTATTTGACCGACTTCATCCGGATCTTTGGTTTCGCGGGCTGCGATCGCCAGGTTCTTTTCCGGTTCGCGCGCCACGGTGATCTTCGGGCAGTGGTGGGTCAATCTTTTCAGGAGATCAAACCCGGAGCCCAATTGATAATTGCCATAAAAAGCAACTTTACCTTTCACTTTCAATTGACCGAGCACGGTACTCGTGAAAACGGCATGTGCTTCCTTCCGGTCACGGCATGCGTTATATATCTTTTGAATATCGAACTTGCTAGCGCTGATTAGCTTCAGTCCCGTCTTTGCCGCTTCTCCCCGCTCCATCGGGCCATGGACCAGATACGGTTTTTCGCCGCGTTTTTTAATATAGGTACCGCTGACATTGACACCGTTCAGGAGATAGTACATCACTGGATCATTGACGGTCGAACCTTGAGCGACGAGGGCATCGATCTTTCGCTCTTTCATCAACGCGTCGATATCTTTCTTCATATCTTTTTCTCTCCTTTCGCCTGATCGATCATAGAAAATACACCGCGATCTTGAAGAAGTTCTCAAGGATCTTCTGCCCGGCCGGGTGTTTGTCATCAAACCGCTCAGGATGGAACTGCACGCCGTAGATCATCTTCTCGTGGTGTTTGATCGCCTCCACCGGGCAATTGGGTGATTCCGCGAGTGGAATGAATTCACCCGGCACGTTGCTGACCATCTCCTGATGCGACTCATAGACCAAAAATTTATCGTCGAGCCCGTCAAAAAGCTCGTCCTGGGCGCTTTTCTTAACCATATAGTAACCTTCGATCTTTTCGTTCAAAGTAACCACACCCTCGTAGAACGCCATGGAAATAAGCTGGTGTCCGAAGCAGATGCCCAGGATCGGTTTTTCGCAGATCTTCAAAACCTCGACAAGGTTCGTATAAAGATCAAAATTACCGACCTCGGCGAGTTTGCGCTGTGACCCCGATAGGACGATCGCGTTGTAATATTTAAAATCCTCACCGATGCTTATGCTTGAATAATCCTTTACCTCGACCGTGTGAACCGTTATCCCGCATATTGTCTTGTATAATGCTTCCATCTGGGGTGAGTTAGGCATATAGTTGTCAATAATGAGTGTTCTCATGGATCACCTCCAATAGGCTTCTGATCAGATTACGTTCTTGAACTCTTTTAATCTCTTTGCCTTTTCTGAACACCGATCCGATCCCCTTGCCGCAGGCGATACCAAAATCCGCTTCGCGCGCTTCGCCCGGGCCGTTCACCACGCATCCCATGACCGCCACCTTGATCCGGGCGCGGCAATCAGCCAACGACCGGCTGACCGCTTCAGCGATCTTTACGAGATCCACGTCGCATCGGCCGCAGGTCGGGCAGCTGATGATCAGGGGCCGGATCTGCCTGAGATCCAGGCTCATCAGTATTTCGTATGCTGCCGCCACCTCGTAAATCGGGTTGGCGGTGAGTGAAACCCTCAATGTATCGCCGATACCCTGGTCGAGAAGGATACCCAGCCCGACACCGCTACGGATCCCGCCTTCAAAGGGCAGGCCGGCCTCTGTAATACCGATATGCAGAGGGAAAATACAGCGCTTATCGATGATCTGGTAGACATGGACCGTATCCAGCACGCTTGCCGCTTTTGCGGAAATAACGATCCGATCGAACTTGTTCCTGGCAAAGATCTCCAGGCTCGCGTTCAGGGTGTCGATCATCGCTCGCGGGGTCGGGTGCCGGTGCCGGGCCAGTACCTTTACGGGCAATGATCCGGCGTTGATCCCGATCCTGATAGCCACGCCGAGGTCGCGCGCTTTTTTTATCACTTCCTCAAGCTTCCATGTCTCGCCGATGTTCCCCGGGTTAATACGGACCTTATCGACCCCGGCATCGAGCGCGGCCAGCGCCAGCCGGTAATCGAAATGGACATCCGCCACCACCGGGATCCCGACCGCTTTCTTTATCTGCCGCAAAGCCCCGGCATCGTCGGCATTCACCACCGCGCACCGCGCGATCTCGCACCCCGCAGCAGCAAGACGCTTTATCTGCGCGATCGTGCGTCTGGTATCCCTGGTCTTGGTCCTGGTCATCGACTGGACCGCGACCGGGTAATTGCCGCCGATCTTCACGCTGCCGATACTTACGACCTTTTTTTGCTTACTGCGCTTGAACTTTGTTTTCATTCTTTTATTCGCCGGATGCGCGCGCCGAGAAAACGCAATTTCTTTTCGAACCTATCGTAGCCGCGGTCCAGGTGATATATCCGGCGCACTACGGTCTTGCCCCGTGCGGCCAGGCCGGCCAGAACCAGGCATGCCGAGGCGCGCAGATCAGATGCCATTACCGATGCCCCGGACAATCTCTTGACACCCCGGATCACAGCGGTGTCTCCATCGATCTTGATATCGGCGCCCATGCGTGACAATTCCATGGCCTGCATAAAGCGATTCTCAAAAATAGTCTCCTTTACCGTGCTCGTGCCGGAAGCGACGGACAGCAGCGCCATGAACTGCGCCTGCATATCGGTCGGGAATCCGGGGAAAGGAGCGACATACACCGCCGTCGATAATAAATTCTGTGCGCCCCGCACTTCAACGCGATCAGGTTCCCTGACAATGACCGCTCCGATCTCCTCGAGCTTGTCAAGGACGGCGATCATATCCTGGGGCAAGACCCCGGCGATCACCACGTCGCCTTTCGTGATCGCGGCCGCCACCGCAAAGGTACCGGCCTCGATTCGGTCGGGGATAATGCGGTAGGTCGCGCCCCCCAGGCTGCGCGGTCCATTGATCACGATGACCGACGAACCCGCACCCTGGATATCAGCGCCCAGGATGGATAGGAAATTGGCCACGTCAACGACCTCGGGCTCGCACGCGGCAGAAATTATCCGGGTCCGGCCGCTGGCCTGGACCGCCGCGAGCATGGTATTTATCGTTGCGCCCACCGATGTTCCCTTAGCGCCCAGCAGGTTTATGTCATCGCCCGCGATATGTCCGGCCCGCGCATTGACATAGCCTTCGTCGATGTTGATCTCAACGCCCAGCGCTTTGAGACCTTTGATATGCAGGTCGATTGGCCGCGGTCCGATCGCGCAGCCGCCAGGCAGGGAGACCCGCGCAGCTTTTTCCCGGCCGACCAGCGATCCCAGAACATAGTAGGAAGCGCGCATTTTCCGCACGATATCATAGGGCGCTTCGATATTCTTGATCCGGGGCGTGTGGATGGTCAGGGTGTTTTTTTCGAACGAAACCTTTGCGCCGTGATGCTTGATAAGCTTAACCATAGTGTGGACGTCGACCACATCGGGGATATTTTCAAGGATGACCGGCGTGTCGGTCAACAGCGCCGCCGCGATGATCGGCAGGGCTGAATTCTTGGCGCCGGAGATCGTTACTTCACCTTTAAGCTTTTTCCCGCCCTCTATGACAAACCGGTCCATAACGTGATTATAATTACCAATATACAAATGTCAAGTTGACATAAAACACAATAACAGCGATATTGACAACGTACAAGGCAGTATGTAGTATATACGGCAGAAGACAGTAAGTAGTAAGTAGTCGGTAGTAAAAAATAAAAAAAAGCAAAAAACACGGGCGGCATAGCCAAGCAGCAAGGCGGCGGTCTGCAAAACCGCTATTCGCCGGTGCGAATCCGGCTGCCGCCTTTATCCCGTTAGAGAAAACCGCCGATTATAATCGGCGGTTTTTTACGGATATAGCAGACAGCGGTTCAACACCACTGTCGTGCATTCCCGTTGGAGGTTGACCTTCTCTAACAGGATTTATTTAATTTTTTTTACCACACTCTGGATCTCTTCCGCCGGCACAATAACAGGCATCATGCCGCCGAATTCCGCGAACATATCCGCACTCACACTCTCTGACTTGGCGACCCGGACCAGGAGAATGCCCACCACCTTGCCGTCAAGAGTGAACGCCGGCGTGCCGAGCCCGCTGAAAACGTTAATAATATCGGAAACATAGAGGATCCTGGGTTTCTTTATGATCGCATGGATCCGGCTCAGCGCGGCGAGGGGAACATATCCGGCCGTTTCGCCCAGGCGCGATATGATCAAGATCTCATCCAGGATCTCCGGCGTGCTGCTGTTGGACAACCTGACCGCCGGAAAGGGGCCACCTTTCTTATCGACCGGGCGAATGAACAAGAGATCCAGATCAATGTCCCGCAACAGGATCTCGGCTGCGATCTCGGAACCGTCAGCCATCATTATCTTGATATCTTTTATTTTCCGGTCCGCGCCGGCATCCCACATGCCAGCGCTGCCGGGATCAGCCCTGGCAAGGGACAGCACTACGATCCCGGATGAATCAACGATGGTGCCGAACGCCTCGGCCTTGCTTTCGTATTCGTACTGTTCGCTCACTATTTTGACCGTCACCACTGATACCTGCCACTGCTCCACAATGGCGCGGGCCAGGCTGTCCGTATCACCGCACCAGGCAGCAGCCATGGTAAAAAGGATCACGATCAACGGGCGGATCGCTGCCATTTTGCGCTCACCTGTCATTTTTCCTCCCCGATCTTCAAATACCATCTCCACCGTCAACATTAACGATCATTTCTCTTCCCAGCTCGGTTCCAGTTCCACGAACAGACGGTGGATCCCCCTGATCACGTTGAACGCAACACTCTTTGGCTGCGCCCTTGCGATCGTGTTCATGGTCTTTTCAAAATCACCGACATCGGCCACTGGCTGCTGGTCGATCCCCGTGATAAGATCCCCGGTCATGAGGCTGGAAAGCGCTGCCCAGCTGCCGGAGCTGATATCATCGATCAGTACTCCGGGTTGATCTTCATCCAATTTTTGCGCGATGCGGTCCTCAAATGCAATGTCCCTGACCGTCAGTTCAAAATTATCATCGCGGTATTTTTTCATTTCACGCGGCAGCCGGGGCGTTGGTTCAAGCCGGCAGGTGATCGTTCGCTCGTCACCGCCATGCAGAACCGTCAGCTTGACGACCGCGCCGATATCGTACCGGCGCAGCATCGTTGCCAGCACTTCGACATCGCTGGGTTCCGATGCCTCCACGGTCTTGCCGTCGATCGCGATGATGATATCGCCGGTCACGAGACCGGCCTTATCGGCCGCGTGGTTGGAATAGACCTGGGTGATCCGGACACCCTGGTACGGCGCCAGGTCCAGCGCCCTCGCCAATTCTTTGGTAAATACCTGCGAAGCCACTGCGAGCCAGGGTTTTTGCAGCTCCTGTCCCTGCTCGGGCGAGCTTGATACGCCGATCTTGACCGCGGCCAGGCATTGTTCAGTGCCCCGTTCGAAAAGGACCACGACCGTAACCGGCTCTTCCTTTTTCTGAACGATATCGTCCGTGACCGCTTTGAAGTCCTTGATATCGTTCACCGGTCTTTGGTTGACGGCCAATATGATATCGCCGTACGTGATCGTCGGTTTTGCTTCTCCGCAGGGGCCGCCAGGACGCACCGACGTCACGAGCACGCCTTTTTTGTCCGCGCGTTTCATTTCCGTGGCCGCGAGCGTGGAAATATCGCGGGCCATGATCCCCCATTGTTTCAGCTCGACTGAGCGCGGGTCAAAATATTCGCGTTCGCGCGGCACGGCGGTCAGCGTAATCGTTTTGTTTTTCCGCAAAACGGCACAGTTGACCGGCTTGCCGACCGGACAGTCCATCATTAACTGGTTGAACAACGGCAATTCTTCAGCGAACTGCACGTTCACTTTTTGCCCGTCCACGGCGGTCAGGATATCGCCCGGCATGAAACCGGCCTGAGCCGCAGGCGAACCTTTGATCGTACCGCTGACCAGAACACCCTCTTGACGACCGCCGTATTTGAACAACGGCTGGACTTCAAGACCGAACCAGCTCCGGGTGATCTTCCCCGTGCGGATCAGTTCGTCGGCGATCTTTTTCGCCAGGTTTCCGGGGATGGCGCCGCTGATCCCCAGGTTGATCTCGTTGATCCCGATCACCGCGCCCTGCATATTGACCAATGGACCGCCGGAATTGCCCGGGAAGATCGCCGCGTCATGACCGATCCAGCGGACAATGGAACCGACGTCCTCGCCTTCAAGCGTAATACTGGCGTAAGGTTTAAGAAATTCGGGTATGATCAATTCGGTGTTGCTCACGATCCCCATGGTCACCGATTGTGAGAACGCGAGTGGGCTGCCCATGGCAAGCACCGGGTCGCCGACCGCCAGTTTGTCGGAATCGCCGAACCGGGCGCTGGCAAAAACGGAACGTTTCTGATCTTTGAGCTTGATCACCGAGATATCGGACAAGGGATCGCTGCCGACAAGCTCGGCATCGATTTCTGTCTTGTCGGACAGCGTGCAAACGAACCGCGTGCCCCGTCCGGCCACGTGGTGGTTCGTGATCACGTGCCCCTCGGTCGTCACGATCACGCCGCTGCCGACCGCTTCGCGTTTGACTTCGCGGCCGGACTCATCCTCAACGCTGATCACGTGGATCCTGACCAATGCCGGGCGCACCTGTTCGATCGCGGTCATAATGGACTGCTGGACCGAATCGGACAGCACCTCGGCCGCCAAGGGCAGGCAGACGCAGATAAATAATGCTGCCGTGACCAATAGATATTTGTTTATTGAATTCGCCTGGGAAGTTGTCATATGATTGATTTGATTATAGTAAAATCCCGTTACTTGTCAACGTGATGCCTGCTATTATGTATCTAATAAACCTTTTCTGCTAATGTAAAAAAGTATCTTTTTTATCTACTTAAGAAAACCGCCTTCTTGGTGACGACATCATTGTTTGCGCCAATAACCAACCGTACAAAGTAAATTCCCTGCGGCAAGTTCATTGTATTGAAACTTTTACTATATATGCCGGGTCCATGATCGACATTGACCAGTACGCCTGCTAGTCTACCCATCACATCGTAGAGCGATATGTTAACCTTGGTTGCTTGGGGTATGAGATACCTGATCGTAAATTCACCCTGTACCGGATTTGAAAGGAGATCCAGCATTGGTTTATCTGATCCTAATGCAATTGTACCCATGTCTTGTGGCCCACCGCCCTCCCCTTGGTCCTTCTCATACTGGTGCAGGACAAAGGCGCTGCTCACCGCCTTGTTGCCGTAAACCTTGATGTTGATCGTACTGTCAGCGTAAAAACTGTACGGCAGCATAGCCTTATAAGTGATCAGCGTTTCCGGCGGCAGGTTTATTCCGGTGATCTGGATGTTGTCAATCTTTAGTGTTAAGAGCAACCTTGTATACCCTTCCTGATAGGCATGGGCAGCCAGCGCATAGTCTTTATCCGGATCCAGACAACTGAACTCGTATTCCAGATACTGGTTATCATAATCCACGTGCTTATAGGGTTCGGCGCCAAAGTGCAGGAAACCGGCGCGTTTTAGATTGAAGGGCGACGCCAAGGTGTCGCCGCCCTGGGCAGCATAGAAGGCGAGGTCTTCGCCCGAATCATAACCGCCGATGTTGTAGTTAGCAAACCGGATGTCATAGGCAGGATCGTCGTTTTCGGTCCAGATAAAATGCACGACCGTGCCGAAAATGGTCTGCCGGTGCACGATATGCGGACAATAGGACCGCTGGATAGTATTGCTCATGTTAAACGGCCCAAGCCAGCTCAAACCCGGATTGTAGTAGAAAAAGATCTCGGTGTTGCTGCCGTCCAGGTCCGCCACACAACTCATCGCGCTGGCACCGGTAAGCACCGGATAGTTCAAATCATAATCGGACATGAAGCCGGTAATGCCTGACCAAGTATGAACGCCATTATTACGGTACCGAGTGAAACGATAGCCGATGGAACTGGACATCTTCCAGACAAAGTAGACATTGGTACCGGCAACTTCGATCGAGGGGTTCTGAGAATAACTATTGTAGACGGTCTCTTCTTGATTCCAAGTGCCCTGGATTGTCCGGGTACGATATTTGATCCAGTTGTTGTTCTGCCAGGTAATATGAATCTCGGGGTTGTTGCGCGCCGGAATCATGAACCCGATACTCGGGTTGGTTCCGGCACCAACATCCTCAGGGTTAGAGACTGTAACCGGATCGTAGACATCGAATTCAGCATAGTCAATCCGCTGGTCATACGTATGGCTAAAGACAATCCTGCCCATATCATCGGTACCAATGACAAACGAGGGCGGGCCAAAGTTGTTATCGGTCGTCGCGATCGGAAAGGGCGCAGTCCAGTCATCGTCCGAGAGATACCGTGAAAAGTAAACCGTATCGCGCGTCCCCTGTACCCACCAGACAATACCGGGCAGCGGCGTTGCAACATGAGGGTTGGCGGCAATCGCCGGATTGTAACCCTGGCCGATCTCCATTTTCCGCGACCAGGTATTGCCCGCGTCGCTGGAGTGCACCGCATAGATCACCCCGCCAGATTCATAGGTTAGCCAGATATCGGATGTACCGCAGAGCATTTTCCGGCCGTTGTTGATGCCGGTCGCTTCGGGCGAGCTGCTGGTCAGGTGTTTATTCAGATATTGCGGGTTATTGACATAGACACCATATTGTGTTGCTGCATAAACTGCATTAGGTTGATTAATGTCCATCGCTAAATCAGCCACATCAGATGGCAGCTGGTTAGTCATTGCAATCCAGACTGCACCGCCATCAACTGTCAGATAGGTCAGGCCTTGATTGCCCGTACCGCCAGTATAGAGGATTTCAGGTTCTTTACAGTCCATGACCAGAGCAGCCATATCTTGTCCCAAAAAACCACAGGCACTCCAGGTCACACCGCCGTCTTTGCTTTTATACAAACCAATCTGCGCACTTTGACCGCTGATACGAGTATACACCTTATTCGCTAATGAGTTCGAACAAATGTCAAAAACCATACATTCACCCGTGGCCGGTAGATCATAAGTGTACCAGTCTGTTCCACCATTGGTTGTCTTATAGATATGGGCATCCTGGATACCGCTGCCGGCATATACGGTCTGGGGCTGCCATTTGTCGACAGTTATTGAAACGATGTCATTGCCCGGTGTCATGTTAAACCAGCTGTTCCCGCCGTCCGTGCTCTTTTGCAGCCCGTAAACCGTCGGCGATGGATCACGAAATGCCAGATAGACATTCTGACCGTTGACCGGGTCAACCGCGATCGATGTATAGGTAGCATTAATACCTTGAAATAGATTAGTCCAGGATAGACCGGCATTGGTGGTCCGCCGGACATAGTTGATATCATAGAATGTCTCACCCACATGGAATGCCCGCTGACCATCCGTCGGATCCGCGGCAATGTAATAACGGCTGCCATAGGTCGCACCATTATCAATGGTCATCCAGGACAAACCCTGATCCGGGCTATTATGCACGGTGGATATGCCCAAGACATAGATCGCATCGGGTGATCTGGTACTTATGCCCACGGTAAACGCATTGTGCATCCCCCTGGTTTTCTCCACCCAGGTTTGCCCGCCATCTGAAGTCCGGTATATCGCCACCTCGGCCCCAAAATACAGAATCTGGTTGTTGCTCGGGTTAGCAATGATTACCTTGCCCTGGCGGATGTAAATGCCATTGTTCATGGCGCTCCAGTTTAGCCCGCCGTCCGTACTCAAATAAACCCCGCAATCAGTGGCTGCATAGATGCGGTTCGGTGCCGTAACTGCCAGCGAAGTTATAGAAGTGCCCTGAGGCAATAAGACCGGCAACGACCAAGCCAGTCCACCATTTGTGCTCTGCCGGACACCAGCCCGATCACTGATAATCTCACCTTCCCACACGTGCAAAGGATTAGTGCCGTCATACGCCACAGCCCTGACTTCGGCTACCAACGTACGCTGAAAACTATTTCCATTATCGGTGCTTAGATAAAAACCACAATCCGCGGTCCCACCACCGGCGGCGACATAAACGCTATACGGGATATCAGCAACAACTGCAAGATCATAAACCGTCAATTCATTCAATGGTGTTAGATCAATATCTGTCCAGAGTATGCCTCCATCGGTCGTTTTATATAGGCAGGCTGTACCTCCGGCTTGATTGAAACCGGCAAATAAAATACCCGGACTGGTCGGGTGCATCGCAAAACAAAGGGGATTGGGGTTGGTGATGCCTTGATCTCTGTAGTTCCAAGATAATCCCCCATCCTCTGATTTCCAGACACAATGGTCGTCCGGTGCAGTAGGGTTTTTGCCGATATAAACAGTCCATGCCTTATTTGGATCAGCAATCACACAAATGGGATTAGTAACATAAGGGTGTGCCGCAATGGCAATCGAATCCCAATATTCTCCCTCATTCGTTGACTTGTACAACTTATGCGTCTGATCCGCCGCATAGATGATATACTGACCAGCATGTTAACCCATGCTCATATCATCCGCCCGACCTGCGGGCGGACCGTTGAGTGACTGCCATTCTGCCGCAATAACAAAAAGCGGCAGGAGCATGATTACTGCTAATAGTCTACGCATGACAACCTCCTATTTTTCTTTTATGCACTTACTTGATTTTTATTACCTTCTTGACCACGCATCCCTCGCCTGCCCGCACTGCAACAAAATAAACCCCGCAGGGCAGGTCTCTCGTGTCTATCGTACACGGCTTTGATTCATATTTTATTCTGTTGCTAACTACCTCCTTTCCGCTCACATCAAATAATCTTATTGACATGTCCTCAATCCTGAATCGTGTATCCTGTATCCTGCATCCAATCTTTAGCTCTTGACTGAACGGATTCGGGTACACCTCCACTTTTATCCTCGAAGGTACAGATACTTGCCCTACTTCACTGACTCCCCACGAAAGGTCTTTGCGCTTGTAGTACAGCATCCAAGGCTGGTTATTACCATAATCGCGCAAATCGGACCAGAAAAGATGCAAATAACCACCGCTGCAGGCAAGCGAAGGACCGATGGATTTGTAAAGCGCATCGGTCAGTCTTACCTCAGACCCCCAACTCTGCCCCAAATCACTACTCATCCGATAATATATCTCAAAATTGTTGTCAAAACCATTACGGTCATCCTCCCAGACTAGATGCAAATTATTCCCTTCCGCAAGAATATCCGATGCCACGGCCCGATGCAGAACGGTCAAGGAGTCAATCGGTTCCCAGGTATTGCCTGAATCTCTGCTTGCCCGATAGAAAATATCACCAGTCCAGGCATAGGGGGAATACTTATAGTCATACCAGGTGATATGAATACCAGAACTATCATCCGTATCCATTGCTGGCATTTGAGAACCGCTCGCAATACCTTCAGAAACAAGCTGGCTATCAAACCAAGTCTCACCATGATCAAAACTGCGGACATTATAAATTTCTGGAGTGTATTCATAGGAAACGACAATATCCGACGCATTGTTTAATATGCTTCTTAAAGTTGGTGAATCATGTGCCGGCGTGATTGTTTGAATTGGTTCCCAATTATTGCCGCCATTGTAGCTTTTTGTAAATCGCAAGACGCCCAATGAACCTATTGTTCCTGCAATATAAACTGTATCCCCAATTGCTTGAATTGATGAATAACCCATACCTGGAATTATTGAGTCTATATCACGCCAGGTAGAACCACCATCAGTACTTCGCTTGTAAAGTAAGCCAAAATCATCTTCAAACCATATGACATGAATGAGATTTCCGGAAACTGCAATCTGAGGTAATGCAGAAACCTGCGTATCCTCCACACTCAACAACACATCCGGTCCCCAGGTCTCGCCTGCATCCGTGCTGCGCTTGTAAAAAACTTCGTCGTGCATAACTGATAAGCTATCCACGAAATTCTTCCACCAGACCAAGTGAATTGTGTCACCGCAGCAAGCCGCCCTTGGGTCTGCATTATAGGCATAATCAAAAGTCAACCTCGTATCCGGTCCCCAGCCGACTTGGGAATATAAGTAAGAAGTAGGAAGAAAGAAGTAAGAAGTTAAAAGAATAAAATAAAACTTGCTGGTTTTTTTCATTACTGCCTCTACATTATTATAATACTCATGCCGTTGATGTCAAGGGTTTAAACGTTAAAGCGCTACTTGTCAACCGGAATAAAATCGGATACAATTGGTATAATTAGCAGGAACCAACAATGATGCCCATCGAGAGACAAAAAGTCACCACCTGGTGTGCATCCGTAATAATGATATGCATGATCCCTTCGCTCTCCTGCAGCGCCGGGCCGGATGACCTTTCCAGGCTGGACTGGCAGTCCTACCAGAACACCATCTGTCTAAACATTTTCCACGGCGAGATCGTGCTGCCGGCACTGGGACACGGGCATATCTGCGGACACCCGACGCCCAACTGCAACCAGGCGTACTGCGGCGCCTGCGCTGCCGAAAAAGGCGCTTGCGAAGTGTGCGGCAAGAAAAACACCTGGCTTAAGAACACGGATCCCGCGACCGAAGCCTCACTGCTTCTGGCAATGCTGAAATATTCCAAGGATACCGAGGCGAGGCGCGTCGCCATTTACGCGCTCGGGCAGATAAATAATGAAGACGCGGTCAAAAAGGTCATGGCCTATGCCGGCGACCGTAACCTGTGGATGCAGATCGCCCTATTCCTCGGCGAAATAAAAGACGATAAATACGCGGGCTTTCTACAGACCATCCTGCACAGCGCCCGCGACGACTATTTTGGCGACGAAAACCGCGATATCGAGAAAGAATACTACATCGCTCAGTCTGCCCAGGCCGCGGCAAACAGCCTTGCCAGGATCGGTACCGGCAAAGCAAAAAGGATCCTTATCAATGCTGCGCTTCATGGCCGGCTCTGGGAAAGATGCTACGCGATCACCGCGCTGGGGGAGTTCCGGGACGATGACGTCCGGAACGCGCTCCATAAGTGCCTGCGCGAGTTCTTCGCTGAAAACAGCGACTGGAAATGGATCCCGGGCAGGGACCTGATCGGCGCGGCTCTTGGTTCCCTGGCCAAGAACGGCAACAAGGAAACGGCCTTGCTCGTATTGGGTTATATTATCGATCCCGGTTGTGACTTCCTGTATGAAGATCTAAGGCAATGTCTTTCCAGCGCAGGCAAGTCCGCGGTCCCCGAGATCATCCGCTCAACGCAGGCTAACCTGCGGAATATACCCGTGGATTACGCCAACCAGATCCTCATTGAATCCTTAGGCGCGATCGGCGATACTGCGGCAGTAGATTTTTTTATCACCCTGCTCGATACCACCTATGCAGACGAGTATCTTGAGCGGGATATCAAGAACAAGGTCCTTGAGAGTATCGGTAAGGTCAAAGGGCACAAGGCATTTGACGCTGTCGTCAGGGAACTAATGCAGGGCCGGGATGAATGGACGCGACAGGTCGCGGCTCAGGCCCTTGGGCAGCTCGGCGGCAGGCTGGCCTTTGACGCGCTGGTCGATAAGCTCAAAGCGGCCGATGGCGGGTACGTTACTCAGGAATGCCTGAACAGCCTGAACGCTATCGCCTTTAAGGAGTTAAAGAACGACAGTCTCAAGCTCGTAGCCGTAAAATGGACCGCGCTCAAGAACAGCTCTGATGCCGCCTTTCAGCTCATGCAGGAACCAATGAACAATGGCGAAACCTGGGCGGTCGAGTATTACTTTGAGATCATAAATAAGGTATCGGTAAAATATAACTTGTCGTATATCGTGCAACTCCTTGATTGCCGTGACAAAAAGGTCTTTGACCGGACGATCGCGTTCTTAAAAAAGCTGACCAAACTCAACATTACGGTCAGGTTCACGGATCCGGTGGGCGTAAAAAATACTTACAAAAATAAAGTCTGGGAATGGTTCCAGGATAATTATAACACCTTGAATTAATCCGAACGATATCGAATGGCGCGAATTTGCTAATTAATGGATATTCGCCTTATTAGTTATCATTCGCAATATTCGCATTCACATCATCAGATGAGGAATTTAAAAATCAGCATCACGACTAAAGCCAGGATCAAAAAGATCAGGAAATAAAGCGCGATATCGACTTTTTTCTTTTTCTTTTTCACCTTTTTTATTATCGTCGTCGATTCCCGCTCCTGATCAATGCCGGAAATAAGTTCCTGAAGGTCGGCTTCGACCGACGCCTGATGCTTCCAACCGAGATAACGTTTTAGATCTTTCAGCATTTCTTCTGCGGTCTTATACCGTCGCCGGGCACTGCGCTTCATGGCCCGGTTGACGATGCGGCTAAGCCGCGCGCTGTGATGGGGATCCAGCCAGAACGGTGACCGGTAGTTGCCCCGGCAGATCTTGGCGATAATACCCTGGCTTTTGTCACCGGTAAAGGGTTTTTTAGCGGTCAGCATTTCGTACAGCACGATACCCATCGAATAGACATCGGACTGGAACGAAACCTTCGCGCCCGAAGCTTGTTCCGGCGACATGTAGAACGGCGTGCCGATGATCATACCCGGGGTCGTTAGGTCGGGCGCGTCGACATCGCGAGCCACGCCGAAATCGGTGAGCTTTACCGCGCCGTCCCTGGAGATCAGCACGTTCTTGGGCTTGATGTCACGGTGGATGATATTGTTGCGGTGGGCGCAGGCCAGGGCCTGGCAGATCTCGTGCGCGATCGCAGCCGCCGTGTCCGGGTGCATAGGCGACGCCCGCTTTATGACCTCGTCGAGATCGACACCCTCGACATATTCCATCACGAGATAGTTAGCGCCGCCTTCCTTGAAATAATCATAGATCTCCACGATGTTCTGGTGGTGAAGGTTCGCACACAAGATTGCTTCGCGTTTGAACCGTGCCTGGGCGTCCGAGCTCAAACCCCTGCTCATCTCCTTGAGCACGACCGTCCGGTTAAGGGAAGGCTGGAGCGCCGTGTAGACGTGCCCCATACCGCCTTTGCCGATCGCTTTCAGGACCTTGTACGCGCCGATCGTCTCTTTAGCCATGGTATTTCACGACACGGTTGCGACCGCCGGATTTCGCCTGGTACAGGGCCTGATCGGCTAAGCGCAGCAGATCGTCGCACTTCTGGCAGTGCTCGGGAAACGTCGCGATCCCGGCGCTGATCGTGATCGGGAACCTTAGCATGCCGGGAGTTGCCCGTTCGACCAGGTTGCGCAGCGATTCTGCCGCGGCCCAGGCATTGCCCGAGGACATCCCGAAGCAAAGGGCAACGAATTCCTCTCCCCCGTACCGGGCGACCATATCTTCCTTGCGCAGCGCCGTGCGGATCAACTGCGCGACCGCTTTCAAAGCCTCGTCTCCCTGGGCGTGACCGTACGTGTCGTTCACTTTTTTGAAATGATCGATATCGATGAAAATAAGGGATAATGGCTTCTTGGCCAGGCGGGCCTGGTCGAACCATTCATTTATGGTCCGGTCGAACAAGGCGCGGTTGTCAAGACTGGTCAGCCGGTCCTGGTGCGCCAGACGCTTGTATTTATCCCGGCTTTTGGTCAGCCGCTTTTGGAACCTGGAAAATTCCCGCGCTACTTCACGGCTCTGGATCTTCTGCTCCAGGGATTGTGCGTGGTCGGCCAGGCTTTGGGTTTCCGTGCCCGGTGTTTCCACCTGTGTCTGGTCAGTGATCCCCTGAATGCCCTCGCCGTCGTCGTATACGACCGTGCATTCGCCGATCGCGATCTCGTCTCCATGCTTCAGCACGGCGGTTTTGACCGTCTTGCCGTTGACGCGCGTGCCGTTGGCGCTGCCGATATCTTCGATCATGCAATGCTCCAGCGTGCACGTGATCCGCGCATGGCTTCGGGAAACGGATTTGCCGTCAAGAATGATGTCATTGGTGTGGGAACGTCCGATCGAATATTTTTTTTCCGCGAGACTGATGGATCTCAGCATAATGCGCCCGTCGACAAGATGGAGCGATCTGGTTTTCGCCCTCATGCCGACATTATAAATCGTAACATCGCCGTGTCAAGGGTCAGCCCGGCATGTTTGTTTATCCGGGACCGATCGTAAAAAAACGGGGGGTCGCGGTGCGACCCCCCGTAAATTGCGCTGCAGCGAACGTCTATTTGACGACGATGATCCGCGCCGCATGGGATTCTGACTGCGAACTAACCCGCAGCCAGTACACTCCGGCCGGGATGTCGGCGGTGTTCCACTGGAACTCATAGACGCCGGGCGTTCTGGTGCCGTCGGCAATGCGCTCAATCATCCTGCCGTCCGCGGAATAGACCGCAGACTTGACCGTGCAGGTTGTCGTGACCGCGAAAACGAACGAAGCGTTCGTTCTAACCACATTGGGGCAGACCGCCAGATCCCTGATCAGGAACTGGTTCACGCCCTCCTGGACGCCGACGATCGTGGAATTTTCGTACAATTCCACAAAACCGTCGTAGCCGCTGATCAGCAGATCCTTATCACCGTCACCGCGCCAGTCGACAAAGTAGATCCGCGATCCATAATAAGCATCGACAGGCAAGCCGTCGATCTGTTTGAGGGTATCGTATGCCGCATTGAACACGGGAGCGGCGTTCGTGCCGACATTCCGGTAGAAAAACACCAGACCATCGCCCTGACCGATAAGCAGATCTTTCTTTGAGTCGTTGTCAAGGTCGACTATCCTGGGCGTCACGCGGTACTGGTATATCTGGCTGCCACCGGCAGAGATGCAGGTATATGTCGTGAAGACCGGGCTTGCGTTCGTGCCGGTGTTAAGATAGACCCTGATGTTCCCGGTATTAGGCGCAACGGGGCTTTCCTCGCCGGTGATCAGGTCTTTCCTGCCGTCCTCGTTCCAGTCGTTAATCTCGGGGTTGGAATTGTAGTTCACCATGATGTTGACGCCGCTGGCCTGTAAAGTGTCTGCCAGATGCAGCCCGGCGCGAGCGGTTTCGACATACAGCATAATGTAGCCGTTGCGGTCGCCGGTCAGTATGTCACGCAACCCGTCCTGATTCCAATCGCAAACTGCGATTGCTGAACCCTGGCATCAGCTCGCGTAGACGGTTATCGGCGTGCCGTCGGCGTATAAATAGGAATATCCGTTGAACGAAGGGTTGTTATTGGTCCCGTAGTTCTTGAAAAATGAGATATTGCCTGACGAGAACTGGCCGCATACCAGGTCCTTTTTGCCGTCGCTGTCCCAGTCGTACACGAATGGCGAGCCATACCATGATACATCGATGTTCACGCCGCCGCTCTTCAAGGTCTCAGGCGCAAAAAACACGGGCGCGGCATTCACCGCGCATAGAATGGAGCATACTACTAACATATACTTCACCATCGAACCTCCTTCCTTTTTATTATAAAATCGTTTTATCCTAATGTATTATTATAATAACAATTCATCGTTTGTCAAGGGTTTAAGTCTACAAGAACATGCATTAAATATTTTTTGTCTAACCGCACTCTTTCAAAGACGGATTGGCTTTGCCGCCCTTGCCGTGCCCGCCTTTTTGCTTATAATTCACCACCTATGCTCGGACTTGTTCTTGGCGGCGGCGGCGCGAAGGGATACGCCCATATAGGCGTGCTGAAAGTCCTTGAGGAACTAAAGGTAAAGCCGGATATCATTGTCGGCGCCAGTATGGGTTCCCTGGTCGGCGGTTTTTACGCCGCCGGGTACTCAGTTGCGCAGATCGAACAGCTTGCCCTGCAAATCGACAAAAAAAAGAAAAGGTGGCTTTTCCCCCTGCATCTGTCAAAAAAGGGATTGATCGACGGCAAACGCGTTGTTCAGTACTTAACCCCGTATCTTGGCGATAAAAGGATCGAAGACCTGCCTGTACGCTATGCCGCGACCGCGGTCGATATCGAGTCGCGGGAGGAGGTGGTCATCGACCATGGCGGGCTCATCCCGGCGATCCGGGCATCGATCTCCATCCCGGTCGCGTTCATGCCGCACCAGTACGCGGGCCGGGTCCTGATCGACGGTGGTTTCCCCAACCCCGTGCCGGTGTCGGTTGCCTGCAGGATGGGCGCGGACAGGATCGTCGGTGTGAACGTGCTGACCACATCGGCATACCCCCAGGTGTTTTTAACGTCTAAGATCCCCACTGGCAAGACTTACCGCATGAAAAAGATCCTGGATACGACCATGGACATCATATCGTCGCGCCTGATTGACTTTGAAATGAGCAAAGCCGTCGACACGCTTCTGATCAACGTTAACACCGAGGGTATCGATATCAGCCATTTTGAAAAAGCCAGACCCGCGATCGAACGCGGGTATGATGAAGCGCGCCGGCGCATGAATGACATTCAAAAATTTCTTAAGCCCACGTAATACCTAATTTCTCGGAATATTTCCTCTTTGCGGCGGTATTATATCATAGCAACCAAGCAAGGAGGAAACATGATACGCACAATATTACTGACGGCATTAAGCATAGTATGCACCGTACTCTCGCCAAAACCGGCGTTCACCGCGCCGCAGACCGAGACCGGCGAGGACAGCCTGTCGCCTTATTTCCTGGTCGAAGGCGATCCCAAGGTCGAGCGCTTTCCGCTCCTTAAGAACACGGTCCAGGTCAATATCGCCGGCGTCATTGCCGAGGTCGAACTGACCCAGGTCTACAAGAATGACGGCAAAAAGACGATCGAGGCCGTCTACGTATTCCCGCTCGGCACCAAATCCGCCATTCACGCGATGACGATGAAGATCGGCGACCGTACTATCGAGGCGAAGATCGAGGAAACGTTCAAGGCGCAAAAGATCTACGAGGACGCTAAAAATAACGGTCAGGTCGCTTCGCTCCTGGAACAGAAGCGGCCGAACGTGTTCCAGATGAAGGTCGCCAACATCATGCCCGGTGAGGTCATCGAGGTCGTGGTCAAGTATACGGAGATCCTCGTTCCCGAAGACGGTATTTATAGTTTCATATTCCCGACCGTGGTCGGTCCGCGCTATACGGGCGAGTCGGATGCGACCGATATCAAAACCAAGGACAACTGGCTGGTATCACCGTACCTGCATGAAGGCACGATGGCGCCTTATGAATTCGACATCAAGGTCAACATCAGCTCGGGCATCCCTCTTTCCAAAGTCTGGGTGACATCGCACAAGGTCGCGGTCAAAAAGTCCGGCGACCGCAAGGCGGCGATCACGCTTGCTCCGTCTGAAAAAAACGGCGGCAACCGGGATTTCATCGTAAGATATAACTTAAAGGGTAACGCGATCCAGACCGGCCTCATGCTTTACCCGGGCGATGACGAAAAATATTTCCTGCTCATGCTTGAACCGCCTGAGCAGGTCAACATCGATATGGTCCCGTCCCGTGAATATGTCTTCATCATCGATGTCTCCGGATCCATGTACGGATTTCCGCTGGAAGTCAGCAAAGCTTTGATAAAGAATATCATCGGGGGATTGCGACCCAAGGATTACTTCAACATCCTGTTCTTCGCGGGCGGCTCAGATGTCCTGTCCGAGGTCCCGCTGGCAGCGAACGAAGCCAACAAGAAAAAAGCCATTGATATGGTGATGTCCCAGAGCGGCGGCGGCGGTACCGAGATCCTGGACGCTTTCCAAAGAGCCCTCGCGCTTGAGAAGAAGCCGGGCTTGTCGCGCATCATCATCACGGCGACGGACGGCTATGTCTCGGTTGAGAAAGAAGTGTTCAATATCATCCGCGACAACCTTAAGGCGGCCAATTTCTTCGCCTTTGGCATTGGTACCGGCGTTAACCGCTATCTCATCGAGGGCATCGCGCGGACCGGGATGGGCGAGCCTTTTGTGGTGATAAATGAGGAAGAGGCCGAACAGACCGCCGCGAAATTCACTGATTACATCAAGCACCCCCTGCTGACCGACATCGAGGTTTCCTTCAAGGGATTCGACGCTTACGACGTGGAACCGCTCTCGTTGCCTGACCTGTTCGCGCGCCGACCCCTTGTCCTGTTCGGCAAATACAAGACCGCCTGGGGCAGCATCCGGGTCTCGGGTAAGACGGTCAAAGGCGATTACGTGAAAAAGATCAATGTCACGCCGTTCCTCGAGGACAAACAGAATACCGCGCTGGAATATATCTGGGCGCGCGAGAAGATCGCGCGGCTCGCCGACTACGGTCAAATGGGCGGAGATGTCAAGGAAGAGGTCACGAAGCTCGGCCTGAAACATCACCTCATGACCGAGTATACGTCGTTTGTCGCGGTCGACAAGATCATCCGCAAGACCGGTGAAGTGGTCACGGTCAAACAGCCTTTGCCCCTTCCGCAGGGCGTTTCAGATTACGCGGTGGGCGGGGCGGCCGGCCAGAGTTTGGGCATGGCTTCCAGTCCTTGCCTGGAACGCAGCGTCGATGGATCCGGTCACGACAAGAAAGCGATCGAACCCCAGCTCTACCTGACCGGGGGCGCAGTTCCAGCCGGGATCTCACTGGACGACGTTGAGAACGCCATCATGGCGCAGATCAAGAGTGATCTGGAAAAGCTGTTCAAAGAATGGAAACTGGAAAAAGCCGTGCTTACGCTCACGGTTAAGAACGGCAAAGTGATGTCGCTGCAGGTGAAAGACAAAAAGGGCGCGACGTGTAATCAGGTAAAATTAGAAACGCTGTTTAAAAAACTCCAGCTCAAGCCCGATTGTACCGGTACGGTCGAGATCAATCTGGAATACAGCTGATCAAAGCCACGCCCGAGTCATAATGTATTTTGGAAAGCCCCGCATTTTTAAGCGGGGCTTTCCTTATCTTGAATTAAAAAGCATGGAATTTCAGCAGATAACACCTTGACATTTTACCAAAAATGATTATAATACATAGATGCATAACAGAATAGAACAAGGAGGCTTTATGCAAAAACAAATTGTATGTCTATTCATACTTTTCTTGCTGGGCTTTGCCGCTAATGTGGCTGTAAAAGCAGAACAAACCAGCCGCACCGATATCGTTCCGGTCTACCCGGAACTCATCAATGAATCCGTTGAATGCATTCAGACAGGGATCTCCACTGTCCCGCCATGGATCCAACTCAACCCGCCATGGGATCCGAATATAACCATTCCTGATGTCTATAGCAGAAATGATCAGCTTATATCAATGGACATCGATGTGAATGGTCGTATCTACGTTGCTTACAATACCCCCTGGACCGGGACCGGCGCTGCAGTTCGTTATGGATGGGGTTTAGCTACATCGACCGATCAAGGCATTACCTGGGACAACCGGGTGTATCGCCTGTCAAATACTAACTATACAGTATTCAATCCGGAAATCTCAATAACTGACGATGGCAAGATCTGGCTCTGGGGAACTCTGCACCAGGCAGCCGGCGGGACCACATATCAAATGTGCACTGCCTTCATGCGTTCGAGGGCTACCTGTTATAATAATCCGGACAGCCTGTACGGCTTTAGTCTTTTTTCCGCTTTGCAATACCGGGTATACCCGGAATGCGTGACCTGGGGCAACGGAAATCAACTGGCGGTGATCCAGTACACGGTGGACCGGACCGGCACGAGCGACAGTGTCATGGTCATATTCTCGTATGATAGCACTGCATGGTATGCTTTCACGCTCCGGCCGGCGGGAACCTATCCAGGCATGACCTCGATCAGCCTCGATGTTGTGGGCACGGATACGATCCTGAACCACGCGATCGAATACATCGATTCAACCAACGGCGATTACGACGTTGTCTGCTATCTCGATACTTTGAACGGCTCAGGGAATTTCTACGGCTGGTCAACTGCCAATACCTATGACGACCGGTATCCTTCTATCTTTGCGGACCAGGGCGCAGTGTATATCGCGTTCCAGAGCGACGACGGTACCGGCAATCCGGAGATCATATTCACGTACTCACAGGATTACGGCCAGAACTGGGATATGGCTCTGCAGAATATCTCCAATGACGGCGCGCCTGATCTTTTCCCGCGCGTTAATGGATTCAGTTCTTCAGTGGGCTGCGCGTGGAATCACGGACTAAACACGACCTTTTTTGATTATTCAATAACCTATGGCATCCCCGGGACCTGGACCGGCGTGCCGGAGATCGTCACCGATAATGCCACGGCGGATTCCGGTTATCACTGCGTTTCACTGCTCTACACGGACGCGTACTATTATTGTGCCTGGGAAGACATCCGGAATTTTGCGACCGACAGTATTGACATCCTGACCTCGCGCCGGACTACCCCCATCGGCATAAAAGAAAATACAAAGGACAGAAAATTTGTCATGCTCAATGCGTGCCCCAATCCTTTCGCCCGCACCACGGCGATCACCTGCGGTAATACGGCCGGTCTCGGATCCCCGAAACTGGCGATCTACAACACGGCAGGCCGCCTGGTGAGGACATTGTCCGTGCCGTCCGGCAGGACCGCGGCTTGCATTACGTGGGATGGGCGCAATGATGAGGGCAAGGAAGCCAATGCGGGTGTTTATTTCTGCCGTTTCGAATCGAACGGCTCGGTCCGGACCGAAAAGCTGATCCGTCTGAAATAAAGACCGAACACCGCACAGCCGGGAATAAATCAAGAAGTCCCGCAGTGTTTATGCGGGACTTCGCTGTTTCTGCGATTACTATTATTGTACTTTTACGGTGATCTAAATTCCGGCGGTCAATGACCGGTACCGTACATATCGATAAGCTGCATCCTGGAATGAGCCAACCGCTGGTTGACGATCTGAACGAATCGCTTCATCAATTCATAACCAAGGTCGTGATTCTTTTCGCATTTTTTTCTCAGGCACTCGCCGTCCAGCGCGATCGCGCTGGCCGGCATAATGACTCGTGCCGTGGCGGTCCACCGGTACGGCGGAAATAACCACGACCAGCCGAGGACTTCGCCTTCACCCAGATGCTGAACCGTAATGCACATCTTCCCGTGGCCGCAGATCTCCAGCGCGACCGTGCCGCTGCGGATAATATAGAATCTCTTGGCCTTGGTGCCTTCATGGAACAGGTATTTACCCTTGCCAAACCGAACATTGACCGCGCAGCCTGCGATAAGCTTTAGAAAAGGCGGTTTTATCCCTTTAAAAAAAGGATGTTCTTTTAACAACGCTTCGATGGTTTTTATCATATTACTCCCTTCTATTGTATAGACAGTAATAATACAGAAAATTTTATTATGGTCAAGACTGACACGTCTTGACATAAAAAAAATGCAATGTATAATATGAATATACTTAAGGAGGTTTTATGAATAAACATACGGTTCTTTCTGTTATCCTGGCGTTCATCACTTTTTTCACCTTTACACCCGGTGCGCTTTTTGGTTACGATGACGCGACCACCGGTCTGACCACGCCGAACTTCAATGAAATGCGATCGGTAACACCGGATGATAACGCGCCGCTCGCGGGCCCCAGGCAACGCCATGTTATATGGGACACGACCCATGGCGTTTACCTCAATTACCAGCCGTTCGTGCGGTATTTAAATCTGGTGGCCATGCTCAATGACAGTGGTTTCACGATAGAGTGCTGCGGTACGGGTTTACATACGATCGATCTCACCCAGTACAGCATCATTGTGATAACCGTGGGCTGCAGCTGGAACAGCGCCTACACGCAGGAAGAAGTCGATTCGATCCTTAGTTACTACAATAACGGGCACCAGCGCATCCTCCTGACCGGCGATATGAATTTCTGCGAAGATACTTACCTCCCCCAAGCTGATAATATTGCTTTCACGTACAATGTTTTTGAATGGCTTGCGAGCCGCGGCGGGATCCTGATCATGGGTGACAATCCAGGCTGCCCCAATGCCAACATCAACCCCGTTGCCAACGCGTTCAGCATGACCGCGGGCACCGCGGCGTTGAGCCCCTCAGACCTGTATTTCTCGAACTTTACCGCCCACACGCTCTTTGACGGCATCACGCAGATCTATTACCGGGCAGCGGGGCAGGTCGCCGCCATCTCGCCGGCAGCGGCGATCGCCTGGACCGCAAACAATGAGCCGACGATCGCGCTCCTTGACCAGATGGTGGACATCGATGACCAGGCCGGTCAGAGTGCTCGACTGCCCGGGATCCAGGTCGCGCCAAATCCCTTTACCAGACAGACCGCGGTCCTGACTAATATTCCTGATGCGGGAGACATCAGGGTCTATGACGCAAGCGGCAAGATCGTTGAGACCGTACGCGGCAATGTTATCGGAAAAAACCTGATGCCGGGCTTGTATTTCCTGATGGTTCAGGGGTATGAACCGGTTAAACTCTTGAAACTACAATAAGGTTATTTTTCTAAGATAATGATCTTACCCGTGACTTCCTGATTGTCGATCCGGAGCGTCACAAAATATACGCCGGCAGGAACCGGACGGCCACTGTCGTCCGAACCAGACCAGACCACATGGTTAAATGGTTGAATGGTTAAATGGTTAAACAGTTTCACCAATCTGCCATCCGCGCTGAAGATCTTCATGTAGGGCAAACCTTCTGGTTTGCTTGGTCCAGCAAGCCCTACATTGTTTTTTAATACCGCATCATGGATCGTGAATCGGATATCGGTCCCGGTTCGACACGGATTTGGCGTTATCGCAAGCTTCAGCAAAGATGCAGGCTTCTCACCAGCGAGATCTTTAATGCCCACGATGTCCATGGTCCGCTCATTTGTATTTACTACTGTGTTGCCGTTGGACCCGACAACGACGTATATCCGGCCGGTCACGACGCCGCCGGTCGTGCCGTCCCTTGTCTGCTGGATCGAAGTCTCCGAACTCCAGGTGTTGGCGACCGGGTCATAGACCTGCACAAAACTCAACGACGAGCTGCCGTCGCTGGTGCCGCCGATCACGTAGATCTTACCGGCGGCGCTAATGGCATTAGCGCCCCATCGGGCCGTAAAACCGGAACTATTCCTGATTCGCCAGGAATTGGTCGCTGGATTGTATTCCTCGACCGCGCCCGACGCCACCGGGCTCACGATATCAAGACAGCCGCCGAATACGTATATGCAGGAATCACCGGTCTCGTTCACGGCGACCGCGCAGCACGCATCGGTCCTTGCGGTTGGCATCGCCGTGTAACCAGTGGTCCAGGTATTCGCTTCCGGCGCATACCGTTCCACGATGTCATAAACATAGGGATCAACGCCGTCGAAATAGTCGCCGCCGATCGCGTAGATCATGTTGCCGACGCATGCCGCCCTGACGCCTTCGCGCATTGTCGGCATGTCGGCCTGCGAAACCCAGGTATTGGTGGAAGGCGTAAATTCATCAAGGTCCGCGTAATAAATAAAGGCACTCCCGTAACCGCCCATAACGTAGATCCTTCTAACCCCTGAGCGTGAAGCGCTGCATCCGCCAAAATCATACCTTACCGGCAAGGGCATCTGGGTCCTCGTGGCCCATGCGTCGGTCAAGCAGTCGTACTCGTAGTTAGTCCTGGTTTGACTAATGCTCGATTGACCGCCGATGACATAAATGCAGGAATCACCGGCGCTGTTGACGGCCACGACCGTACCGATAGCCGGGTAAGTCCGGGCCTGCGTCGCAGCAGTCCTGTACTCCCATATGATCGGCCCCAGCAAGAACATTAAAAGAACCATGCAGCCTCCTCGCAGACATATTTCCGCCAAAATTTCTATATTTAAGTCTCTGTCTTTAATATTATAAATCTAAATCGTTAAATGTCAATGCCTGATATACATAACCGGTGGTCCGGAGCCGCCGCATTGACAAGTCGGGTGATTTGTGGATAATGAATGAACCCCTATGTTCTGGCACGATGAAGACGAATCCGTGGCGGACGACGAGCCGGCGAAACACAAACGCGACATCAGGCTCTTAAAACAGCTTTTCCCTTTTTTCCGTCCCTATATGAAAAAAATCACCATCGCCGCATTGCTGCTGCTGGTCTCGACGGTGCTGACCCTTGCCGGTCCGGTGATGATAAAATACGTCATTGACCGGGTCCTGCCCAACAAGGACCTGCGCGGCCTGATCTTCATATCGGTATTATATCTGCTGATCCAGGTCGTCGTCATTCTGGTCCGCTTTTTCCAGCAGTTCCAGATCTCGGTGATCGGCGAAAAAGGTATTGCCGACCTTAAGAACAAAGTGCTCGCGCACATCCTTCGACTACCAGTCTCTTTTTTCGACCAAAACCCGACGGGCCGGCTGATCACGCGCGTGGACGGCGACACGGAAACGTTGAAGAACCTCTTCTCGTCGACCGCCGTGGTCCTTGCCCAGGATGTCGCCCTGCTCGTCGGCATGTCGGTCATCATGATACTGACCAATGTCCACCTCTTCCTCATGATCCTCGTGCTCTTGCCGCTGTTCCTTTTCGCATTCTTGTGGTTCGGCCGCAGTGTCCGGCCGGTCTATATCGCTTTGAGAAAAAAGATCGCCGAGATCAACAGCTTCATCATGGAATGCCTGCGCGGTCTCAACGTCATTCAGATCTTTCTCCAGGAGGATAATTTCTTAAAGAAAATCGACCGCATGGGGCGGGACAAATTCAACCTTGAGCTCAAGTCGGAGGTGCTCTGGTACCGGGTCTGGTTCCTGGTCGACTTCGGTGAAGTGATCGGCATCCTGCTCGTCCTGGGGATCGGCGGTCTGTGGGCACTGAAAGGCATAGTTACGGTCGGCACGCTTTTCTTATTCATCAGCTACATCGCCCGGCTATTCGAGCCGCTGCGCGGCCTATCCGACCAGATCAATCTCATTGAACGGGCATTCGCATCGAGCGAACGCGTTTTTGGCATCCTCTCGATGCCTTCCGAAGAGGCGCCGCGGGGAGCAAAAAAGATCGGCAGCCTGACGCGCGGCATCCGCTTTGAGCATGTCAATTTCGCCTATGAAAAAGACGACTGGGTGCTGACCGATCTGGACTTTTTCATAAAAAAGGGCGAGAAGATCGCGCTTGTCGGCGAGACGGGCGGCGGCAAGACATCGATCATTTCCCTGCTCCTCAAGATGTATCGTCCGCAAAGCGGCAGGATCATGTTCGATGATGCCGACATCGCGGATGCCGACAGCCACTCCCTGCGCTCGAGGGTCAGCCTCGTACCGCAGGACGTCATATTGTTCCCCGGCACGGTACTGGACAACCTGCGTCTGTTCAGGCCGGATGTCGACGAAGATAAAGTCCGTGCCTGCGCGCAGACCGCGAACATCCACCAGCGGATCCTGTCATTGCCGGAAGGCTACAAAACCAATATCATCGAGCAGGGGATCAACCTCTCGTTCGGCGAGCGGCAGCTGATCTCCATTACCCGCGCCCTGGTCTTCGATCCCGATATCGTGATCCTCGATGAAGCGACTTCGGCCGTGGATCCGCAGAGCGAGCGAATGGTCCAGGCGGGGATGAAGGAACTGTTCAAGGACCGCACCGCGATCATCGTTGCGCACCGGCTGACGACGACCAGGCTGGCAGACCGCGTTCTCGTCATTCACAATGGCAGACTTGTTGAGGAAGGCGGGCATGAAGAACTGGTAAAGCGCAAGGGTTTCTACCGTAACCTCTACCTGCTGCAGTACCTTCAGAGTACGCTGTGAGATAAAAAAATGAAGACCGTCATCGAATTCTGGAAACAAAGACCCCTGAGGTTCGTGTCCCTGATATTGTACACCGCGGTGGCCACGTTCCTGGCGCTTGTTTATCCTTATATACTCAAGGATATCATAGACGGCATAACCGCCCGCTTCACGACTGCCCAGTTAATGCGGTCCATAATGCTGCTGGCCGGCATCGGCATCGTGCGTTCGGTCATCGGCGTCACCCTTCCCTATCTGCGCGGTCGGACCAATGAGATCTTCAACCTGAAGGAAAGGAACAGTATTTTCAGGCGGCTCCTCAAGCAGGGACACACCTTTACCAACACATTCCCGGCCGGTGACGTGCTGGAGCGCATTGATTCCGACCTGGGCGAACTGGCCTGGTTCGCTTGTTCCGGGGTATTCAGGCCGATCGAAGGCCTGATGATCCTGCTTTTCGCGGTCTTCTTTCTGGCACGCATCAACTGGATATTGACCATCTTCGCGGTCATTCCGATGACGGTGACCGTTTTCGCTTTTCTGAAGCTCAGCCCCCGTATTTATAAATATTTCATGAGCTGGCGGGAACTGATATCCCGGGCGCACAATGTTCTGCAATCGTATTTCAGCGGCATCCGGATCATAAAAGCTTATAATATGGAAGACCAGAGCGGCCGGGATTTCGCCGGGGTCCTTAATGAACGCGTCGGGGCCGCGACCAAAGCCCTGCGGGTCGAGATCATGACGCACAGTCTTTTTTCATCCTTCGAAGAGATCGGGATCGCCTTCGTGCTCGTTTTTGGCGGCATTTTCATCCTCAACAAGACCCTCACGATCGGCGAATTCGTGGCTTTCAATGCCTATGTTCTCCTGCTCCTGCGGCCCATGATCGATATCGGCAATTTCTTTGTCCGCAAAAAACGCGCTGAGGTGCAGATCAAAAGGATCGAAGAGATCAAAAACTTCGCGCCGGCGGTTCTGGATGAAGGCGCCATCGAAATGACCGGCGACAAAGATCACGGCATAACCGGGCGCGGTATCGGTTTCCGTTACGGCACGACCGGTCCGGATATACTGAAAAACGTGGACCATGTCCTTCCTCAGGGGAAAAGGATCGGCATCGCCGGAACAGTCGGCTCCGGCAAGACAACCCTGCTCAAGCTGATCATGAGGATCGCCGACGCGACCCAGGGCCGGATCACCGCCGGTGGCCATCAGATCGGCGATCTCACGCTGCCCAGTTACCGTTCGCTTTATGCCTACGTTCCCCAGGAACCTTCATTATTTTCCGATACGCTTTACAATAATATCACGTTCGGCCGCGACATCGACGCCGACAAATTGCAGGCCGCGATCGAAATGACCCAGCTTAAGGAATTCGTGAAAGGATGCCCGGCCGGCCTTGAAGAAACCGTGGGCGAACGGGGATTGAAGCTTTCCGGCGGTGAAAAACAGCGCGTGGCGATCGCGCGCGCGGTGCTCGCCGATCCCAGGATCCTGATCCTCGATGACGCGACTTCCAACCTGGATGCCGCGACCGAGCAGGAGCTGATCACGCAGCTGTCAACTAAGACATCAATGACCGTGGTCATAATATCCCACCGCCTCTCAGTGCTGTCGATCTGTGATTATATATACGTGCTGGATAAGGGCGCGGTCGCCGAGAGCGGCACGCACCGGGAGTTGATCAAGAACAGGGGCTTATACTGGAAACTCTACCAGTACCAGCTCGCTGAGGAAAAAGTCAGCAAAAAATAAGCGCCCAACTACAATTTTATGATCTTTGCCGCCAGATTGATATTGTTCACCCTCAAAATGACGAAATACACGCCCGGCGGGCACTTGTCCGCTTGCCAGCGATACTGATGATCACCGGCGTCAAGCAGCTGCGTGCCGAGAATTTCGGCCGCAACCCGGCCCGCAGCGTCGGTCACTGAGATCTTAACGACCGAGGCTTTGAGGATCGTGAAATTTATCCGGCCGTCATGGTTCAAGGGGTTCGGTTTGATGCTCAGACCGGTTTTGACTTCGGAAATTGGCCGGTGCTCTTCAACATTGACCATGCCGATATCGATCTTGTAGATCATGTTCACCGAACCACCGCTGGTTGACCAGAGATAACTGCCGCCATAATCAAGGCCCTGCTGGAACCGCCACCCGGGTACAACTCCCGGCGCGCTATAATAATTGAGGATCGCACCCGTGATCGTGTCGATCTCGTAGATACGTCCATAGCCCTGGTGTCCCACCCACAAATGACCGTCGGCAAACGCCAGCCCGCGGGGATCGCTGGGGTACGACCCGGGCGATGGGATCGAGCGGATCGTATCGCCGGTCGTGTTCATCTTATAAATGCGGCCTGATTCCTCGCCCACCCACAAAAAATTCCCGTCCCACGCCATGCCGTGGGCGTGGCCGGAAAAGCCCGGATCATAAGTAGCCAGGATAGCGCAGTTCGAAGTGTCGTATTTATATATCCTATATGTCTCCCAGTCCGATGCCCAGAGATAGGTACCGTCAAAAGCCATGTCCCGGTTGCCGTAGGTTGGCGTAAAGGTGTTGACAACGGCATGGGTTACCGGATCGATGCGCGCGAAATAACGCGACCAAGCCTCATCATTCCAGATATAATATCCGTCGCAGCCGAGCCCCATGGAGTATCCCATTGGCGAAGCGAACGAATCGACGACGACGAACAGCCGCGAACCGTCGGCCGGTTTTACCGCTGGTCCGCCGCTGGTTAGCACGCCGTCAAGAAAAGTCGCCTGTTCGCCTAGACTTAAACCTAAGAATAATGCGACTAAAAGAAAAAAAATTTTCATACCGCCTCCTTTGGAATATCATATTTTAACCATATATCATTAAATGTCAATAAAGTCCATGGAATCGATGGCAATTTGTTTTCAGCCAGTCATTCTCCCGCCAAATCACTCAGTGATGGTCTTTACGCCGAAGTACAGGGTGCCGGATTTTTTGCCGTGGCGGCTGACACTGAAGCCGCATTCATAGACGCCGTTTTCTTCTCTGAAGGCGCTTGTGTCACCAACGATTAGCCCCGTATTGTAGATCCGGCCCAGGTTTTCGGGGTCACTGGATGAAATTATCTTATTTTTCTTGCCGACGAAATGGGCATAAACCAACCCCGGCTCATTGACGGCGATAGTCTCGATTGTTTCCAGCAGTTTCCATTCTTCATTGTTGGCAACTGCGTCCTCCACGTAGGCCATATGGACGATGAGCTTGCCGATACACAGCAAACGGCCAGGTTGGATATCCTTTTCGCTCTGAATATCCGGGCTTTTGGCCGTGATCGCGCCGAAATAAAACGATCCGACCTTTTTCTCGCTCACTCGCAGATCAAAACCGCAATCATAAGTGCCGTTTTTTTCAACAACCGGGCTGGAATCATTCAGACCCTGCGCCGGATAGAATATCTCGCCCACGGACTGGGAATTGCTCGATGCGATTATCACGCCCTGCGCGTCGGCAAAGTGCGCGTAGTTTATTTCCAGCTCCTCATTGCGCATCGCTGTGATAATATCATGCAATAAGGCATCATCACGTGTTATCACCGCGTCCACAGTGCACGGTAAGCGGGTGACCAGATAGCCGATACCGGCAAGTTTCCCTTCCAGCGACCTTTTGCGCAGCGTCTCCTTTTGATTATAGCCCGGAAGTTTCAAATTATTCATGATTTTGTTACCGGGATTGCTGTTAATAATGAAATAAGCCACGGCGATCGCGATCATAAAGAAACCGGCGACACCCATGATCCACCACAATAAAGCCGGCTTTCTCTTTTCTTCCCATATGATCTCCATCGTATCTGCCGGCGTAATCGTTTCTGACGATCCGCCGCGTTCGGTATCGAATCCAGTTTTGTCATCGTTTTCGATTACGATCTTTTCGGGCATTTTTTTCGCCGCCGAGGACGTTTCGATGATCTGGAATACTCCCCGATAATTCTGCGGTCTTTGATCCGGGTCCTTGGCTATGCATTTCAGGATCATCGCGTCCCAGGCTTCGGGGATGCGCACGTTTATTTCCCGCGGTGGTCTGGGCGTTTCTTCCTCGTGCTTGCGCATAATCTCATAGTCCGTGTCCCCGTCAAAGGGGGCAGTACCGGTCAACGCTTCGTAGAGAGTGATGCCCAGGGAATAGATGTCGCTGCGCGCGTCCAGTGTTTTTCCGCGCACCTGTTCCGGCGACATGTACTTGGGCGTGCCGATGGCAACGCCGGTTCTCGTCAAACGCTGGTCCACGATGATCTTGGCGATGCCAAAATCTGCGATCTTGGCAACCCCCCGGTTCGTGAACATGATGTTCGAAGGTTTGATATCGCGGTGAATGATTCCCTGTTCATGGGCAAAATCCAGACCCGCGAGCACACCCTCCAGGATCGGCCTTAAATGCCAGGCATCCATAGCGCCGAAATGCCTTAGCTGTTCGGCCAGGGTGCGGATCTTCTGCCCGCTGACGCCGATCCCGTCGACATATTCCATGATGATGATGTACAAACCCCGCTCGATGATGAAATTATGGATGGTAACGATGTTCTTATGGCCGGTAAGCTGGGCCTGAGTCTGAGCTTCGCGCATGAAGCGTTCACAAAACTGAGGATCCGAGGTCAGGGCATGATTGAGGATTTTCAACGCCACCAGCTGGTTGATCAGCGTGTGGCGCGCTTTGTACACGGTCGCCATCCCGCCTTTGCCGATCATCTCAAGGATTTCATACTCGCGGATCCGGTCGCCGGGAGCCGGCGTGAACTCGCTGCCATTGGACGGGTTGTAGGATTTTACCGTCGGATCCGTATCGCCGGCATACATAACCCATTATATAAAAGGTCATTCCGCAAGTCAATACCAGCTGTTTTGAGTCTTATAAAGCGCGAATACAGGGAATTAAGAGGTCAGTCTAACTGATGTCCAGATCTTTCTGCAGGCTCAGCGCGCGGTTCAGATCCTCGGCAGTGATGTACCCAAGTTCGATCAGGATCCTGCCGATCGGTACCGGCGGTTTTTGAGCTATCTGAAGCTGACGCGCCTTGATCACATTCACGTAGTTGACGACATCAAGCGTTATTAAAACCTGGCCAAGGCGCTGGTTGAAAGGACGGTTCTTTTTGTGCATTGCCGGCTTGTCTGCCATCAATCCGATCCTGGCACCCGTACTGCCGGTATTGAAAAAATAAAATTCTCTAACGTGATGTTTGAGGTTAATGTTATCCTTGATGAGAATAACACCTTCATTGGTTAATCATAAATATAACCGGAATTCATTGTTTGTCAAGGGGTTTTATCACTGAGTCCTCGCCACTTTTTTTCTTGATTTTGCATGCCGTTTATGTAGAATGGGGACGTGCATGAAAGATCGCCGATTTATGTCTTAAGGATTTCCTCCCCCTTGATGGGGGATTCTTCAATCTTTTTCTCCTCCCCCTTGATGGGGGAGGATTAAGGTGGGGGTGATAATAAGTGACTTCAGGTTCATTGCGCTCATACTGTGCTCGGGGTTTAAGGAAAAACATGACTGATGCTGAGAGAAAGCTGTGGTATAAAATATGCGGGAAGCAATTGGGCGTAAAGTTTCGCCGGCAACAGCCGGTGGGCAGGTATATTGAGGATTTTGTCTGTTTTGAGAAAAGGATCATAATCGAGGTTGATGGCGGCCAGCATGATCAATGCGGTCCTGATACCAGGCGTGATGAATGGTTTATCAACCAGGGCTACCAAGTAATCCGGTTCTGGAACAACGATGTGCTGAAGAATATTGATGGTGTGGTAGAGAAAATCACATATCATATTTCACCCTCCCCTTTATCCCCTCCCCCTAACGGGACACCAGTCATTAAATATATTTTGTTCAAAGTTGCCATCGAGGGAGGGGGAATACCTTAGAATATCAACAGGAAAAATGGAGAGGGGTCAGGGTTTATCAGATCAGGCGCGGACTTATTCCTCTTTATGATGATGACGCTTTTTTGTCACCCGCCAGGGTGCCAGGATCGAAAAACACAGCCCGATGATGAAGCCGAGGTTGTACGGCCAGCCGGCGTTGTTTGCCTCGTAGATGCCGACCTTTTTGTCGAACAGGCTGATGACGAAAGTGATGATTATGATCAGCCCGTGCCACAGCCCGGCCCAGAAACCGGCCTTTTGACCGGGGTTGATATTCTGGTCCCACCGGTAATTCCCGGCCGCGCAATTCAAACAGAACGCGGCTACCACCAAGATCGTAAACAAAACAAACCATCTCCTACCATTAGACATCGTTAGCTCCTTTTTATTTTTTGTTACGCTGCTACTTTGTGTCCGGCGGTGCGCCGCTGGCAATGTCGGGCATCAAATTGATCTCGATCCTGCGGTTCCTGCTTCGCCCGGCAGGCGTCTTATTCGTCACCACCGGATGATATTCAGACATGCCGATGGCTTCCAGCCGCACCGGCTCCACGCCGACCTTATCCTGCAGAAAACGCACGACATTCGTTGCCCGCGCCGTTGAAAGTTCCCAGTTCGTGGGAAATTTCTCCTGCAGCGGCGACTTTATCGCCACGTTGTCGGTGTGGCCCTCGACGCGGATTATCTTGTTCTTCGTATTTTTCAATACCTTGCCCACACGTTCCAGTATTTTCAAGCCCGCCGGGGTGATGTCCGCTTCGCCGGACGGGAACAGGATCTTATCGACCATGCTGACCGACAGGCGGTCTGCAAGCCGGGTGATCTTTATCTGCCCGTCTTCGATTTCTTTTTTAAGGTTAGTCACAAGTTCATCGTGGGTGAATTTCAGCCGTTCGATCTCCTCTTCTTTCTCTTTTGAAATATCGACGATCTTTGCTGCGAGCGCGTTCGCGATATAGTTCTTTTCCTCTTCCAGGTTGTCGGCTCTGATAGTAAGGCTGTCGATCGCGTTGGACAATCCCCCAAGACGGTCCTGTGTTTTTTTATTGATGCTGTAAAAAACACCGGCGGCGCCGATCGCCAATAAAGCGATGACGCTTACAATGATAAGTACGACTTTCATGATCATCCTCCTTTCTGATATTAGGAATCGATCTTTATGTCACTGTATTTTAATCAAGATTTAAGACATTGTCAAGAACGCATCACTCACTGATGTTACAATAGGTAAGTGTTACTATTGGATGAGCTGAAGATATCCCTTTCTTCAACGCTGAACGAAACCCCGTCCACCGCCTGGAGCCCGTTGTAGTTCTTAGCCAGGTCTTCGACCTTGATCATCGCATTTATTTTAATACTTTTTTACACGGAAGTCAAGAAACAATGTAAAATACTATTGAATAAACCAGACCGGCTGAACCCAATTCTTGCCCCTTGATTTTTTTAAAAATTACCGTATTATTTAGTAGACAAGCGTGGTTAAAATGGTTAAAAAAATCAAGAAAACCGTAGCTCGCCGCAATTTGAGAACAAATAAAAATCTCTATAAACCATTACGGCAGGCTGTTGACCTGGATACCCTGGTCAACCAACTTCAGGACGAGCTCCGGCACAGCACGGCTTTGAACCGGGCGGTGTTCGAACACGCGCCGGTCGGTATTTCGGTCCGGCTCGGGACGGGCAAACTGCTTTCCGTCAACCGGGCCTGGAAGAAGATCTGGAGGCTGACCAACCGGCAAATCCAGAAGAACGAGCGCATAAGCCAACGCTGGACCGTAAAACAGCGTTATCCCTACCTCAGAAATTTATCCCCTCAGGTGCAGCAGATCTTCAGGCGGGGCGGCGAGCTTTTCCTGCCCGAGCTCAGGGTCTCTGATCCCCGGCCCGGCCTGCCCAAGTGGATCTCCCAGTATTACTACGCGATCCAGGACCGCCAGGGCCGCGTCGAGTTCATCGTCACCATGACCCAGGACATCACCGCCCAGAAAGAGGCGGCCGGCGCTCTGCGTGAAAGCGAGGAAAAATTCCGGACGATCGTCCATAACGTCAACATCGGCGTCTTCCGCACGACCGGCGACCTCAAGGGTCGCTACCTGCAGATAAACCCGGCCTTTGCCAAGATCTTCGGATATCCTTCGGTTAAAGACATGATGAAGACCCGCGTCGTTAACCTGTATCAGAAAACCCGCGACCGGCTGATTTTCATGCGGGAACTAAAATCTCTGGGTTATGTCCGGAACAAGGAACTGCTCCTGCGGAAGAAAGACCGCGCGCCGATCTGGGTTTCGGTCTACGCCAAAGCCCAGCACGACGAGAGCGGCAAGGTGAAATGGATCGACGGCGTGATCGTGGACATCACCGAGCGCAAGCAGATGGAAGAACAGCTGCGCGCCATTTCCCTGGTCGACGACCTGACCAATCTTTATAACCGGCGCGGGTTTCTGACCCTGGCCGAGCACCAGTTGAAGATCGCGAACCGGGCGAAAAAAGCCGTGTTCCTGCTTTTCATCGACCTGGATAACCTGAAGGACGTCAACGATAAGTTCGGCCATCCGATCGGCGACCGGGCTTTAGTCCAGACCACGCAGATCCTTAAAAAAACCTTCCGCGGGTCTGATATCATCGCGCGCATCGGCGGCGACGAGTTTGTGGTCCTGACCCTGGAAATATCAAACGCGAGCGCCCGAACCTTTTATACCCGCCTCCAGAAAAGCCTGGATTCCTTCAACCGGTATAACCGGCTGCCCTTCGCGCTGGCGCTGAGCATTGGCTGGGCGCGTTATGATCCGGCCCGGCCCCGGTCGATATACACCTTGCTGGCCCAGGCCGACCGGATGATGTACCGGCACAAACAAAGCAAGAAGATCAGCCCGGCAGAGTAGCACCAGAATATTAAAATATTTAGTCTTTCTAGTCTATTTAGTCTTTTTGGTTAAAATATGAACAAAAGATCGGTTATTCCGCAATTTAACATGTACGATGCGTTGACAGATGTTTATTGGTAGTTATAATTCACCAATTGCAGATACTGGATGTTGAGTGTTTTATGCCGGATGAATGAAAGAGCCATGAACCGCCAAACTCTTCACACTAAAACGATCAGGGCGCTCACGGGCCGGGCCGAAGTATATCATATTATCGGGGTATTACAAAAATCAATGGCAGATTTTGAAAGAGTGATCAGGCTTTCACGCGATATCAATTACAAGCGAGATGCGTTGATCGGGCTAAGCGTTCTGCATGGTGAACTAGGCGATTATGACCAGGAATTATCATATGCGGACAAACTGATCAGGTTCACCAGGAAAATGGACCTGCTTTCAAAAGGTAAGGCTTTGACAGTAAAAGCGGGCGCTTTGCGCGATAAAGGCAATTATGAATTATCCTTAAAAACATCGCAGAGATCAATAAATTTGTACCGATCGGTGGGGAAAAGCGCAAAGCGCCGGAGCGAAGATCACCGGGGTATCCTGCAAAATATTTCGAACGCATACAATACCATGGGCATGGTCAACAACATCCAGGGCAGATACGATTCAGCCCTGGCAAATTTCAAAAAAAGACTGGAAATAGGCAAAAAGATCAATGATCAGATAGCCATTTCACAATCGCTGAACAATATCGGTCTTATCTATTGGCATAATTCAAAAATGGAAACTGCCGAAAACTGTTTTAAGAAAAGCCTTGGGATCGCCCAGAAGATAGGTTACAAAAACGCGGTTTCAGTAATTCTGGGGAATATTGGAATAATCAACAACGATCAGGAAAAGTATAATACTGCCCTTGAATATTTCTTAAAGGCAATAAAAATTGGCGAAGAGGTGGGGAATAAAGCCGGTACGGCCGCGCACCTGCTTAATGCCGGTCTTTGTTACGAGAATCTTTGCGATTTCAGCAATGCTTTTAAATATTACACTCTGAGTTTGGACATCTTCCAAAAGATCGGCAACAAACCCGGGACCGCTATGGCATTGCTCGATCTCGGCATGAACTATTGCGATCGGGGCGACTATAAAGCGGCACTTGAATACCTGAATAAGTCGGAGAAGATCGGGCTACACGCCGACCTCTTAGAGATCGTTATCCGATGCAGTACGATGAAAGCCAAGGTATTCAGGGGTCTTAAAGAGTATGCTAAAAGCATCAGACTGCTAAATAACAGCATTGGGTTAGCGGAAAAACACAAAATGTCAGACCTGAAGGTTCTGGCGCTTAAAGAGTACGTCAGAACAGCGATCGAAGAAAAAAGTAAAAAATACTTGCCGGGAATATCTGATTATATATCTCAACTGGAAAATATCTACAAAGACGCGGATACCGGTAAAGATAAAGGTATGTTACTTATTATTTTCATAAAATACGGTATCGCAAGAGAAAAATACAAAAAAGCGGAAAAAAAGCTTTTCGAATTATCCAATTTCGTTAAAAAACTGGACAACAGGGAATTTACGGCAGAAGCACTGTTTGTCCAAGCGCGGTTTAACAAGGCAACGGGAAAAGAATATGCCGATGAAATAAAGAAGGCCAAAGCGCTTGCGAAGGAACTCGGATTTGTATTTCTCTTGGATGAAATAAAAGGGTTTGAGTAAGCAGCTTGAAGATGAATATTATTGAAGCTTGTAATCTATAAGAATGTCGTCAAAATTTACCGTTGCGGCAATTCCTGATTCTCGACTTGACACCAACATACCGAAAAAACCGTCCGGAAAGACGCAGTTGATTGTCGAGATATGAAATATGAGCGCATCATCCAAGTAGATGTCCGTGGCGGCAGTATCGCAACGCATTTTCAAGGTATACCAGATATCCGACAGAAAAACCAGGTTGGTGTCGACTAATGTCGACTCAACGCAATCTTTAATAAAACCAATGCTCGCCGATTGAGAATCGATCTTTGTGAAATAATAGTTCTCGGTGTCCTGGTATCGGAAAACAATTCCGGTCTGCCACCGTGGACTGGATGAATTCAAAACTTTGAGTTTGAGTGCCATATCAACATATTCGGCTTTTGTTCTAAATATTGTCAGAGACGGGGCAGAATCATGACCGTCAATATCCAAGCCGCTGGTGACGTTGGGTACAGAATGCTCATTTGCCATTATTGGATCCTTGGAAACCCGCCATGAGCCATCTATTTTGCTGAAACCGTATGGCATTGCACCTTCCGTATCGTCTTCAAAATCAAAGGTAGTGAAATATAGTCGATACTCATCGAGGCAGGTTCCGGCCCAAAGGCTTTCAGGTGCGGTGCTCACCTCGGTAAAATGAGGTGCTGAGCCATGAATACGGTATACTCCCGGGTCGATATTATCAAAACAAAAATTGCCGGACCGATCGCTGGTATCACTTTTGACAACTTCATCATCATATTCATGAATCAGCTCCACGTTTACGCCAGCAATGTTACGACCATCAGGTTCACCGGCTTTGCCGATTATTTCTGCTTTATCAGGATTGAGAGGATCGTATTTATTATCGCGCGGTGCATTAATACAGCTCGTATATGCAAGACTACAGACAATACTTGATATAATCAAATTTTGGATGGCTTGCATGTTTAAAATTTTATCTTGTAACCGATCCGGACGCGTTTACTTTTGATGTCATCGAATTGATCGGTAATGCTGGTTTTGTTTACCGATAAGGCGTCATAAAAACCGTAAACGTAGATACCGGCAAATACCGTGGAACTCAATAGTGCTGCTTTGTACCAGCGATCGTAGGCATGGTAATAACTGTCCATCCGCGCTTGATCATCGTAACCTAAAGCAAGATAATCGTCGTGTCTGTCCTCCGCGATAAACCACAGTAATACTGAAGTGACCACAGTGGCAACTGAGCCCCCAAGCACGATACAGCCTTTTCTGGTTTCGCCCTTTGCCATCTGTCCCCAGCCCGGGATAAAACAAGAACACATCGCTCCTTCACGGGATATATCTTTTTTTACTTGCCAAACAAGCTCCATAATATCGGGCGAAACCATAGCCGTATCTAGTATCATCTTCGCATTCAAACTGAGCGCCGTTCTAAAATGTTCCCGTGCTGTCGGTATATTACCTAATGCTGCATAGCTCAGCGCCAGGTACTTATGCGCTTCGGGCTTTGCTGATTCATTGAGTTGCGGTAAAGTGTATTCGAGCGAATTAATCACTGCTCGATATTCACCTCCAGCATAATATACCGCTACCTGCTCAATGACTTTTTTAGACAGATCGTCATTAGTATTTTGCGCGATAGCGCTGGTGAAAAACACAAAAAGGTGAATGAAACTGAAATAGCAAAAATTCTTCATTGAAATCATTTTCAGGTTGTAGATCATGTTCTATGCGTCTTAATATATAGCCGGCATCGCGCCATTGTCAAGTCCTTTTTCCCGGCCTGTTTCGGTTTTTTTACCCCGAAAAAGTGACGAATCCGTGACCTGAAAAAATAAGGGGAGTGACCCAAAAAAAACCACTCTCCTGTTTTGCTTAAAGCATCACAAAATTCATATAGATTTTTACCTGACTTTAATTATTTTATTTGTCATCTTTCCATCAATTTCAACAAAATAGATACCGGATTTCATCTTGTCCGGCATCACTACCCGGCCGGTGATGTCAAAGATTCGGCAGATCTTGCCTTTGGGCAATCGCAGAGGCCCGGCAACGATGGTGGCCGTAACCGCTTCCCTGTTTATCGGTCGGGCAGTGATTTCTTCAACCGGTATTACTCCATCGAACAGTTCATTCCAGGAATACCACACTTTTCCCTGGGTATGAGCGCCGCGATAACAGCGCGCATAGCTGACACCGACGCAGGGCCAGTCCGGGTTTGAAACTACCAGATCGGGACGGAGCACCATGGAATGGTATGTACAATGGCTGGTGCCGGCATCATAATCAATCGCCACCGTATTGGCGATTCTCGATGTGCGCGGCGTATTTAAATGATAGTCGGCATTGAGCGAGTCGGCCAGCCTCTGGTATCGCCAACAACCCACCGGCGGGTACAGCAACCGGTCGTGATTGGTCACCGCGAGATTCCATGATGAGTTTATTACCGGCGGGATCGTATTGTGCTCAACGAAACGGAGCGTGTCCGCGAGGTGATTTATCTCAAGAATTGCAGCGGGTACTGGATGCGCCGCATCGTTAGGCGAATAGACATGAAGATCGTTGGAACGCACATGTTCGGAATGGACCTTCATCGAATCGATGTCAAAAATATCATTCACGCCATTGCCATCCGGATCAATCATCTCGACCCCGAACCGGCTGGACAGAAAATCGCCGAGCAGGGAGTTTGGCGGTATGGTGTCGGTATCGGGGTGATTGCCGGTATTTTGACACAGACCGACGCCATTGCGGTTGATACATGAAAAAGCACCGAAGATACCAGCCATGCTGACATTAAAGAAAGGTTGTTCATCCGGATCATCAGAGGTATAAGCAATTATTAAGGATATGTTACCCATGGTTGTGTACAGACCCACCCGCGCGTCCACGTTCCGGCCAATGATGAACCCGCCTTGTAGAGTATCATCGGCCGCGGTCGATTGTCCCCAGCCGGAAACACTTGAACATCCGAACTTGTCTTGACTGGTTGCCGCGGTCATGGCAAGGATGTCTTCACTGGTTATGTTTCTTCCCAATGCGGCATGATAGAGACTCACTCCCTTGGCGGCGAATGCATCGCATATCCCTTGAGCTTCATCCTGGAATTTCTGCGGTACATAATAGTACGCGCGGAAAGAAGGTAGAAATGAATTTTCCCACACCGCGGGTGTACAGGCATGGTAACTGGTGTACCCGATCCACCGGTGACTGAACGATGCCATTATTTCTTCGGCGAGATAGAACCCGTGGGCATAACCCATCTGGTAATGGCTGCCCCAGACCTGCAGATATTTTTGCGACGGCGGTCCCTTTGTTCTCAACCGGCCATTGCAGATATACGGCTGGGTGATTTTAGTCGGGAGCGTTATATCATCCAGACCAAACGCTTGGTGAAGCGGAATTTTTCTTGTTCTGAAAGCAATGTAGACGGGGACACCGGCATATGAACCCAGGGAAACAGAATATTGAGTCCATGAGGTACCGGTCACGTTGATGGTCTGGATAACACTTAATGAAGGCATCGATATTGGCGACGCGGTTGAGATCATAATATCCAGGCTGCAGCCTGCCGTGGTCGTTGATAGGCACCAAAAACCCAGCAACGTATCGCCTGCCTGGGGTAGAATACGAGGGGTGATGAGGTAATCCAGGTTTGTATGGTTAAGACCGGTGTAGGCAGTATCATAATAGCACGCGGCAACCTTTGTTCCCGTGTGCCCCTGGCCCGTAGCCCGGTACCAAACTGCGTCCAGAGCGTCTTCATTTACGATGATCCAGTCATCGGGCGGGAAATAATTCTGGGTTTCAAAACTCTCGGTCCAGGCGCAGCAAATCACCAGCGTCAATATAGCCATTTCGAACCCCCTGAATATATTACCGTATTATTACTGGATTCACCGCTCAAGTCAATCCCCATATCGGATTACGATATTACAATGCGGATTAGATCCCGATCGTCAATTTTCAATTGGTTTCCGGTTGGATCTTCCAATCCTTATAGATCAGAAGGTGTGACAAATCCGTGACACGAAAAAATTAGGGGAGCGACTAAAAATCACTCCCCTTCTTTTCCAACAAAATTTAATTTTACCTAACTTTAACCACCTTTTGCGATATTACCCCATCAATTTCAATGAAATAAATTCCTGGTCTTAACTCATTCGGCATGACTTGCCGGCCCGTGATGTCAAAAACCTTGCAGTTCTTCGCGTTCGGAAAATGTAATGGTCCGCTAAAGACTGTAGTTCCATGCCGATTTTTTTCAATAAAATTGTTTTTCTCTTCAACACCAAGATCTGGCGAAAGACTTATAACCATAAAATCAGCACTATAGTCATAGCCCCTGCTATATCCCGCGATATAGATATTACCATCACCTCCATAGACAATGGACTCTGTATTATCTTCATCATTCACTGAGCCATTATACTGGTATGTCCAGTTGGTGTCACCTGCAGTCGTTAGGCTAATCACCAAAAAATCTGTATACGTACCATTGTTATAACTATATCCAGCGGCATAAATGTTGCCGTCATTACCGTAGACAATCGAATGAGCTTCATCAATTGAACTACTCGGTCCATTATACCGGTAAACCCAGTTGGTGTCACCGGCAGTCGTTAGGCTGATCACTATAAAATCGTAGTTAGTGCCACTTCCACGACTATCACCTGCAGCATAAATGTTGCCATCTAAACCATAAACAATGGAACGCGCCTGGTCATCATCATGCCCTGGCCCATCATACCGGTAAACCCAGTTAGCATCACCGGCAGGTGTCAGGCTAATCACTAAAAAGTCCATGATAGTATCACTGCCTACACTACTTCCCGCAGTATAAATATTGCCATCCGCACCATAGACAATGGAATTGGCAATATCCTGATCATTACCCGGTCCATTGTACTGGTATGTCCAATTGGTGTCACCAGCGGGTGTTAAACTGATAACGATAAAATCAAAATAAGTGCTGCTGTCTGCACTCCATCCTGCGGCGTAAATATTGCCATCCGCACCATAGACAATGGAATTGGCAATATCCTGATCGTTACCCGATCCATTGTACTGATATGTCCAATTGGTGTCACCAGCGGGTGTTAAACTGATAACGATAAAATCAAAATAAGTGCTGCTGTCTTCGCTGTATCCAGCTGCATATATGTTGCCATCCATACCGTAGACAATAGAACGAGCTTGGTCTTTACCATTCTCCGGTCCATTATACCGGTAGACCCAATTGGTATCACCACGAGGTGTTAGGCTGATTACTAAAAAATCCATAGCGAGACCACCATCATCACTTTTTCCGGCTGCATATATATTGCTATCAGCGCCATATGTAACAGCATATGCATCTGAATTCTCTTGCCCATTATACCGGTACACCCAATTGGTGTCACCGGCAGGTGTCAGGCTAATCACAGTGAAATAGGTGGAGGAGCCACTTTCGGAACTAGTTCCTGCAGTATAAATATTACCATCCATACCATAGACCAGAGAATGGGCGTAATCATTGCCACCAGATCCGTTATACCGGTAGACCCAGTTTTCTATTTGAGCAAAAAGTATGAGAGGTAAGATTGCTCCGATTAATATATTTATTTTGTCCTCCCTAAAATTATAAACCAAACAGAATTGATGTCAAGCACTTCTACACGGACTATTAGTCCGCGATACCCTTTGTGACAGATGGGTATTCAGTATATTGTGTTTGCTGCAACTGCGTTGCGACATGCCGGGAGCCGGATTCGGACCGGCACTCTCATTGCTGAGAAGCGGATTTTAAGTCCGCTATGTCTACCAATTCCATCATCCCGGCGGCTCGAAATTTCATCACTTTTCATCGGTTTTTCAAGGAAATTTTTAAAATGTGCCATGTTATTCTGTGTTGTGTGCCATGTCACATCCAAATATCGATTTTTTAAGCTATGGTTGTGCTGGAATTTTGTGCGTCTGCGCCACTATTTCCGGGTTTTATATCTTCCGGACGGCATAGTCTGTCAACTGCTTCCCGAAGGGTTTTACTGGACAGATGGCTGTACCTCATGGTCATGGTGATCGTTTTATGGCCCATTAATTCCTGAATGATCCTGATGTCAATACCGCTCATGGCAAGCCTTGAAGCGAACGTGTGGCGGAGGTCGTGAAAATGAAAGTTATTTATATCCACCTTTTTAAGCGCCGACATGAAACCATAGTACAATTCATGGAACCTTGTGCCGTCGTGATGCGCGAACACATATTCGCTGTTGGCTTTTGATTTTTTTACGACCAGTTCATTGAAGAGAACCGGATTAATGGGTATGCTCCTTGACTTGTTGTTCTTCGCGTCGATTATTATGATCAATTTGTTATTCATATCGACTTCGGTCCATTTCAGGTTCAGGATCTCGCCTTTGCGCATGCCCGTGTTCAATGCCATGATCACGATCGGTCTTAAATATCGGGAACAAGCGGCAAGGACCCGGGGTATTTCATCGTCGCTCAGATACCTGACCCTTCCATCCGGTTCTTTGAACTTCTTTACCTTGTGCAAATTATGGCTTTTTATTTTCTCCCAGACGACGGCCAGATTGAACATGTGCTTGATGCACGAAAGCTCGCGGTTGACCGTGGCCGGTTTGACATGCAAAAGCCTTTTGGTTTTGTAATGCTCAAGGTCGTACGCGGTGATTTTGACGACCAGTTTTTGGGCGAAGGTGTCGAGCAGGCTCTTTATGCTTACCTGATCCCGGCGGTGTGACTGTGGTTTCTTGTTCGCTTTGGAATATTCTAGATATTCCGCACATAGGTTGTCAAAGATCAACCCTTTCCTTTTCGGATCGGATGGCTGCGCGCCGCTGGCAAGTTCCGCACGAAGCCGGGCGAGCTCCCTATCCGCTTCTTCTTCGGTTCCAACGATGTACCGGAGTCTTTTGCCGTTAGCGAACCGGTCAATGCCCCATGAGTCGCCACGCCGATACTTCCTCACGGGCAGCCCCCGGATATTTTATTCTGGCTCATTATATTATATCTCAAAGAAAAGTCAATGCTCATGGATTTCCTCTATACTAATAATAACGGCCGAAACCGGTTTTTCTAGTAAAAAATGATAGAAGCAGTGATGTCTGCTGCATATAGAAAGGTTGGTTTTTATAAAAAATTGATTTTTCAGCTTGTTTGAAGGTTTATCGTGGTAAAATCACCGTTCTTGACATTATCATCCTGCGATGTACTATTAATGAAAATCGGAGGTTGGGATGATATATAAGAAACAAAAGCGTTTGACTTATGGGGAAACGATCCGGTTTCATGGCCACGATGGACCCTTTAAAAAAAACCCTTAAACGAATTGGACCAATCTAAGCTGAAGGTTCAGAATTATTATGTTAATCAGTTGTCAGCCGATAAACTTCAGCGCTGCTACGACCTGGCGCCGGCACGGGTACAGCAGTACCTGAAAGCCGAGATCAACCATGTCTATGACAAGATCAAGCCGGGAGAAAGGCTCCTTGAACTTGGCTGCGGCTATGGCCGGGTAATACCCCAGTTTGCTGCCAGGGCAGGTTTCGTTATTGGTATAGATACTTCGAAAACATCGATTTCTAAGGGTCAAAAAGCGCTTAATCTTATTGGTCACTGCCATTTACTGGTCATGAATGCGATCCAACTCGGTTTCCCTGACCAATCCTTTGACCGGGTCATATGCATCCAAAACGGGATTTCCGCCTTTCATATTGATCCCAGGAAACTGATCCTAGAGGTGGTAAGGGTGACTAAATTGGGTGGTTCGACGATTTTTTCCAGTTATGCCGATGAATTCTGGCCCTATCGCCTGGAATGGTTTAAATTACAGGCAGCAGCCGGATTAATTGGTGAAATTGATATTAATAAAACTGGGAATGGAATTATCGTCTGCAAGGACGGATTTACGGCAACTGACCCTACCCCCAAAAACTGGACAGTTTACAAGTTGAGTCGCCGGGGATATAATGGTTGCCGAAAGGCGACCGAAGGAGGCTCAATATGGCCCGCAGAAGATACACCGAGGAACAGGTAATTGCGCTGTTAAAGAAGC
>DASVHD010000031.1 GCA_036382775.1 bacterium
GAATAAGTTACCTTGTCCCTTCATGGACGAATAGCAGGATGGGGTTTCCCGCTTAGGTACCGCTTCGGATAACCAATTATAATGATCGGAGGCCGGATGTAAATAACAAAATCACTAGTTGACAACCTTCATATAGCAGGGTAATAATTAAGGCGGTTGCTAATATTTTTTTTTACGAGCTCAGCGCCTGCAACTTGTACAAACTGTGATATATCCCCTTTTTGCGAAGCAGCTCGTCATGCGTCCCGGTCTCCTTTATCTCTCCCCGGTGGAGTACGTAGATCCGATCGGCATCCTTGATGGTGCTCAAGCGGTGGGCGATGATTATTGAAGTTCTGCCTTCCATGAGCTTGGCCAGCCCGTTCTGAACAAGTTTTTCCGTTTCCGCGTCGATATTAGCGGTGGCCTCATCGAGTACAATGATCCGGGGGTCGAAAGCGAGAACCCGGGCAAATGACAATAGCTGTCTTTCCCCCATGGACAGCGTCACGCCGCGTTCCATAACATTCTCATCATATCTTCTGGGCAGCCGGTCGATGATCCGGTCCGCGTTGATATAGGAAGCGATCTCTTTTACTCGTTCGTCAGGAAGATCAAGGTTCAGTCTGATGTTGGATTTTATATCGCCGGCAAATAAAAAGACATCCTGCATGACGACCCCGATATGGGACCGCAACGAGGAAAGGTCCATGAAGCGGATATCGATGCCGTCAACACGGATCGAGCCCTGCTGGATTTCGTACAGCCGTGAGAGCAGGCTGATGATAGAAGTCTTGCCGGCGCCGGTGGCGCCGACGAATGCAACGTGCTCCCCGGGTTTGATCCGGAAAGTGACGTCCCGCAGCACCCATTCCCTTTCGTCTTCGTTATACCGGAACCAAACATGATCGAACTCAATGTCACCACGGGCCTGGGGATATTTGACGGCGCCGGGTGCCGACTTGATCCTGATCTTTTCATCCAGGAGGATCAAGATCCTTTCGCTGGATGCCATCGCCGATTGCAGCATCGTGTAGGATTCGGTAAGTTCGCGGATAGGCCTGAAGAACATTTCCACGTAGGCGATGAACGCCACGAGCACGCCCAGCGAAATTCGTTCCGCGATGACGTGTCCGCCGCCGAAATACAAAACCAGGGCAATGCCGAGCGAGCTGACCACCTCGATCAAGGGGCGGAAGAAAGACAGCAGGGTCACTTCGCGGATATTCTCCTTAAGATATTCGGCATTGATAGCATCGAATTTGCGATCGCTCTCGAATTCCTGGCTGAAGATCTTGATGATCCGGATCCCGGACAGGTATTCCTGGAGGGTTGCGTTCAGTTTTGCGAGTTTGATCCGCACTGCCCGGTAGATCTCGCGGGCTTTGATCCGGAAATAAGATGTCAGGATGACCACGAGCGGGATGACCGTGAATGCGATGAGCGCAAGACGAATATTGACCGCGATCAGAATACCGACGATACCGATGAGCAGCAGGATATCCCGGACCAGGGACGAGAAAACTTGAGTAAATGCCTCATTTATCGCTTCCACGTCATTCGTAGCTCGTGTCACGAGACGACCCACAGGGTTGTGGTCAAAGAACCGCATATCCATATCTTGCAGTTTCTTGAAAACCTTCATCCTCATGGCGTGCATGAAGAGCTGGCCCGCGTATTGGGAAAGATAGATCTGCAGGAAATTCACGACCGCACCGGCAAGGATTATCAGTAGAAAAATAAAAGCTATCCGGTAAAGGCCATTGAAATCACGACCGCGAAGCGCAACTGTTTCCCGGGTCGTCAGTTCCTTAAGCCGATCATACGGCGCCAGCACGACCGCCGGGTAATCTTCGAACAGCGATGGGTGCCGTGCCACAACTTCCTGAGCCTGGGTGGTCAGGGGTTTGTCAAGATAGTAGTATTTTTCCTTGCTGAGTTTCTGCCCGATCTCCCACTCATGTATATGTTTCGGGTCGATCTTCTCCAGATCCCCCTGCGTCATGAATACTGTCGATGTGTCCAACCCGCGATAGCGTCCTATTTCGGCAGTCTGGACTTTCCGACCGGTCTTGACTATGAAATCGTCGATCGCCACTTTGCTGATATACGGAAAGCTCAGTTCAACGCCGATAGCGCCAACCAGGAAGATCATAGACAATAAAATGTAACGCATGTAAGGTTTCATGAAACCATACAAATGGCGGATCAGGCGGAAATCGAATACCTTGCCCAGTTCGATCTCATCAGGTCGCTGCATTTCCATGCTCACAGGGTCTCCAGTTTCATTTCAATCTGTTGGGTTCGGTAGATATCATGGTACAGGCGTTTCTGTTTGACCAATTCCCGGTGCGTGCCGGCTTCGGCGATCGATCCGTTCTCCATAACGAAGATCCGGTCGGCGTCCATGATCGCGAACAGCCGGTGCGAGATCACGATCGAGGTTCGTCCGCGCAATTCCGCACGGATCGCATTAAGGATCGCGCGCTCTGTCTCCGCATCTACCGACGAGAACGCGTCGTCCAGGATAAGGATCGGCCGGTTCAGGAGCAGCGCGCGGGCAAGCGCCAGACGCTGTTTTTGCCCACCGCTCAGCGTTATCCCGCGTTCGCCGATACGAGTATCAAAACCATCCGGCAGTTCAAGAATCTCTTCATGGATGCTGGCAATATGGCAAACCCGCTCGATATCGCTGATCGAAGCACCAGGGTTGCCAAAAGCGATATTGTTCCTTACTGAATCCGAGAATAAAAATGTGTCCTGGGGCACGAATGAGATCTGCGAACGGATAAAACCTGGAGCGAGGTTTTTCAGGTCCTGACCGTCGATCAGGACCGAACCGGTCTGGGGTTCGTAAAGTCGCAGCAACACATGGACGATGCTCGACTTTCCTGATCCGATAGGACCGGTTATGCCAACGAACTGGTTCGGCCTGATCTCAAGATTTACCGCGTTGAGCGCCGGTATGTCTTTACCCTGATAGGTCAAGGTCAGATCCCTGATTACGATGTGTCCTTTTATCCTCTCCTGAGTGCCCTTTAAAGTTTTGATCGTTGATCGTTCAGCCATGATCTTATTTATACGGCCCTGCGACGCGGCACCGCGTTGGAAAAGATTGATCGCCCGGCCGATTGCGATCATAGGCCATACCAGCATCTGGAGATAGGAAGTGAACGCGACAAAAGAGCCGACCGAGATCGCGCCAATCAGGACATAACGGCCGCCCAATCCAAGCACAATGACCATACCAACGGCCGCGAGCGACATGATAATGGGGAAAAAGGTTCCCCAGACCTTTATCAGGCTCATATTTTTCATTATATAATCAGTACTTATACCGCTAAAACGCTCCATTTCAAATGGCTCCTGAACAAATACTTTAACTACTTTTATACCAGCTAAATTTTCGCGCACTCGTTCGGTAAGAAGCGAAAAAGATGCCTGAACCTTTTCAAACAAACGATGGATCGTACTCCCGAAAAAAGTCGAAAAAAGAGTAATAAATGGGAACGGTATTAGTGCATACAGGGTCAGCTTTAAATCGATGGTGATCATCATTATGATCGACGCAACACCCATGATTATGATATCGGTCAGGATGACCAGGCCAAAGCCGATCGACATGCGCACGGCGTTTATGTCGTTGGTCGCGTGGGCCATCAGGTCGCCTGTCTTGGTCTTGTCAAAGTACGCGACATCTAAAGTGGTCAGATGATTGTAAAAATCACTGCGCAGCTCCCTTTCGATCCGGCGGGCTGAACCGATAAGTAGGTAGCGCCAAAAAAAGCGGCCGACCGCCACACCCAAGGCTATCAACATTATCAATACGCACGCAAACATCAACGTACCAGGGGTTGCCCGGCCGACCACCAGGTCATCGATCGCGGTCTTCAAGATCCGCGGCACCAGCAGTTGCAACAGGTCGATCACCGCGAGCGCGAAAATACCGAAAACCGTCGCCAGCCAGTATCGGCGGTAGTATTTTTTTAAGGCTAAAAGCTCGAACATGGGGAGATTATATCTAAAATATTTTTGAAAGCAATATCATTACATTTCATATACGGCCGGTCAACTTCATTGACATCCAACGTTAAATCAATATATTTATATATAAACAAAGAACTTAGATATTTGTCTAATAGATGAAAGATGAAGGAAAGGATGACAAAATGAGAGAAAAAGTCGAATCGGTTTTAAATCAGATAAGGCCTGACCTGCAGAGGGATGGCGGTGATCTGGAACTGGTGGACGTGAGCAACGACGGCGTAGTCAAGGTAAAACTAACTGGTGCCTGCGGCGGTTGTCCGATGAGCATGATCACACTGAAAATGGCGATCGAAAAACGTCTCAAGGAAGCAATACCTGAAATAAAGACCGTTGAGCAGGTGTTTTAGAATGGTTAAATTGTTAAAAGGTTAAATGGTTAAATATTTAACTATTCACCAATCACTATTTATTAATTTTCCCCAGGTGGTGCAATGAGCGTTGTTCAAGTCACTGACGATACGTTTGATGCTGAAGTGATCAATAGTTCAATGCCCGTGCTGGTTGATTTTTGGGCGCAGTGGTGCGGTCCATGTCGAATAGTATCGCCACTGATGGATGAAATCGCGCAGGAATATGAAGGAAAAGCGAGGATCGCCAAGCTCGACGTCGACACCAACCCCAAGATCGCCCTGGAGTACAAAGTGATGAGTATCCCATGCATGAAATTCATCAAGAACGGCAAAGTCGTCGATGAAGTTATCGGTGCCGTGCCTAAACAAGAGATCACGAAAAGATTGGATAAACTGCTTTAAAATTCTAAATCCTAAACCCTAAATCCTAAACAATATCAAAGCACTAATTTTCTAAATCCAAAACATTTTGAACATTTGAATTTAGGATTTTAAATTTGTTTAGGATTTCGATATTAGAATTTCGTGCTTGACCTATGCTTTTTTACCGCTTACGGTCTAACGATTACTGTCCGAGGTCACTGCAGTTTCATGCATTTGTGTATTTGCGGAATAATACGCACGTCGGTCAAGCGTCTCAGCGCCTTTTTCTGGATCTCCAGGATATTGGGGATCACGCAACCATGCACTGGTTGGATCACCAACGGAACCTTGCGGTCGACCTTTTCAATGATCGCACAGACTTTGTCTATTTCCCGGGGCAGCACGTTCTCGTTGATCACCATCTTCACGAAGACCTTTTTCCGCATTGCCGTCTGTAGGCACTTTTCATGTTCAGACCACAGCCCCGGCCTGCCGGTTGCCGTAGGGATCTTGAAATCCAGCGAAACCCATTCGATCTTTCTTATGATCTTTTTCAATTCCGGTGACAGCGTGCCGTTGGTTTCGAGATAGACGCTTTTGCCTTTCCCGTGCAGCCGGTCGCACAGCGCGCCGACAAAATCAACCTGGAGCAGTGGTTCGCCGCCCGTTATCGAGACCTCGCGGGCATCGATGAATTCCATCAGCATGTCGATCGTAACGGGGTTTTGGAAGATCTTGTTGCCGACAATAAGCGCGCCCTTTTTCTTCTGGTTTATGGGGGTGTCGCAGTAATTGCAGGATAGGTTACAGCCAAAAAGGCGGACGAACGTCTGCCGCTGCCCCATCTTGATCCCTTCACCTTGGACAGATGTAAAAATTTCGCTTACATAACCAAGCATGTTAAACTCTAAATCCTAATTTCTAAATCCTAAACAAACCGTTATCCCGTTACTCGTTATTCGGCATCGCCACTCGTATCGTCTTTCGTTTATCGTCATAGGTGTTCTTTTACCGTATTACAGCGCCGTATAACGATACGGGCAGCCAAAACGTACAACGAAAAACGTTTTTTTCGCAATGTATTGTTTAGAGTTTAGAGTTTCGTATTTAGGATTTATCATTGCACCCATTTCACCTTGCAGCGCGTCGTCTGGACTTTCTCGATCTCCTTGGTGTACCGGTCCATAATAAGGTTCGAGAATTCGTAAGGTTCAATGTCATAATCCTTCAGACCTTTGGTTTTCACGGGCGTGTTCGTCGACGTTATATTGATGCCAAAATGTATTAAGGAAGATAATGGAGATACGGTCGCCACCGAAATCGACAGCTTAGCGTCGTCCTCGAAAAGGTCGGTATGGATGCGCTTCACAATAGCTTTGCCCTTGATATCATTGATGGCGTCCCTTATGATACACGTGAGCACAAGTTGCCGCATGATCGCGATTTCGATGTTCGTATCGTAGTGTTCGACGATGAAGTGCAGCATGTACTCAGAATAGATCGCTTTACCAGCGCGAAGGTCCTCGATGTCCACCATTTCCTTGAGCTTGACATCGCAACTCCCGCAAAACGCGACGATCGAATCACCGACTATCCCAAATGTCGTGTACGCAAAATTACTGTGCAGTTGTTCACCAGTATATGGCCTTTCTTCCTTGATCAAGCGGTATTTCATTTTTTAACCTCCAATCCTAATCGTTTTCGCAGATTTGGTATTAGTCCGCCATCTTTGATTATGTCCATGATGAATCCGGGCAACGGTATGACCGTAATGGATTCATGCGTGGTTTCGTTCCTGACGATCCCCTTTTGCAGGTCCACAGTCAGCGTATCGCCATGGTTTATTTTTCCTTTTATACCGGGCGCTATCAGGACCGGCAAACCCAGATTGATCGCATTGCGATAGAAGATCCGTGCCAGCGACTCGGCGATCACAAAGCGGATGCCGAAAAATTTCAGGCAGGTGGCCGCCTGTTCGCGCGATGATCCACATCCAAAATTCTTGCCGGCAACGATGATATTGCCTTTTTTAGCGTTTTTCAAAAAATCGGGGTATACAGCCTCAAAGCAATGACGCGCCATCTCCTCCCGGTCCGTGGTTATGGAAAGGTACTTTCCGGGATAGATATCGTCGGTATTGATATTATCACCGAATTTGTAGGCTTGCCCTTGTATCATTTTATGAAATCCTAATCTCTAATATCTGAATCTTAAACAAACTCAAAATCCTAAATTCCAATGTTCTAAACAGTTTGGGATTTAGAAAATTAGTGCTTTGATCTTGTTTAGTATTTAGGATTTCGTATTTAGTATTTATTCGTACTGGCATGGTTCGGTTATCTCCCCTTTTATTGCCGATGCTGCGACGGTCGCCGGCGATGCCAGATACACGAACGAATCGGGACTGCCCATCCGGCCCTTGAAATTACGGTTCGTAGTCGAGATGCATACTTCTCCGGCCGCGAGTAAACCCTGATGACCTCCAAGGCAAGGGCCGCATCCCGGATTGAGTATTAAAGCACCGGCTTTTAGGAATATTTCAATGTAACCAGCCTGAAGAGCATCCTGATACACCCGTCGCGACGCTGGAATGATCAATAAGCGAACCTCCTTGTGCACTGATTTACCTTCGATAATTATGGCCGCAGTTTCAAGGTCCTCAAGCCGGCCATTCGTGCAGGAGCCCAGGAGCGCCTGGTCGATTTTCAGACCTGACACCTCGGACACCGGTTTTACGTTATCGACCGTATGAGGGCAGGCGACCTGGGGGATCAGATTGGAAATGTCATAGTTGAATTCACGGGCATAATTCGCGTCGGCATCAGGCAAGACCGCAGTAAACGGTTTGTCCGTGTGCGCTTTCACGAAGCTTGTAGTTTTATCATCGGGAATAACGAAGGCGTTCTTTGCCCCCATCTCCATGGAAAGGTTGCACAGTACCATCCGCGATGGCATGGACATCGCACGAATCGATTCGCCGCAAAACTCGACGGATTTATAATCCGCCCCGTCGGCTTTGAGATCGCCGATGATCCTAAGGATAAGATCTTTTGCCGACACATATTTTTTGAATAACCCTGTGACTTTGATCCGAAACGATTCCGGCACTTTGAGCCAAAGCTCGCCGGTCGTCCAAACGCCGGCCATTTCTGTTCCCCCAATGCCGGCGGCAAACGTACCGAACGCGCCATGGGTCGTAGTGTGGGAATCAGTGCCGACCAGCACCTCTGCCGGTCGGCAATGTCCAAATTCCGGCAGGATCTGGTGACAGATGCCTTCTTTCATGTCGTAGAAATATTTGATCCCCTGTTCTTTGACAAATTCTCTGATCCTCTTGTGGGTTGCGGCGGTCTTTTCGGATTCCGCGGGTATCCGATGGTCAAACACGATCACGATCTTTTCGGGGTCCCAGACGCGTTCCAGCCCGATCTCTTTGAACGATCTGATAACGACGTCCGCGTTCTCGTGCGACATTGCGACATCGATCTTTGCCATCACGATCTCGTTAGGAACTGTCTTGCTTTTTCCGCCGGCTCTGGCCAGGATCTTTTCGACAAGGGTCATGGGTTTCTTTTGAACGTTTTGATCGTTTTGTTCGTTAATATCGTTATGATCGTCATTATCGTTTTCTGGTCTTTTTAGCCTTTCTGGTTTTTCTGGTCTGTCTAGTCTTTCCGGTTCTTTTCACACCTTCATATCCTCTCACCCTCATATCTTCGATGTTTCTTTCCCACGGTCCGTCGTATTCGACATCGGAATCACACATGCGGCGCATGGGTTTTTCCCTGGTTATCTCTTCATAGACGTGCGCGATCAGCCCTGCGGTTCTACCGATAAGGAAAAATGCCTTGCCGAGACGCCAGTCAAAATCCATATCTGATATGATCGCGGCGATTGCACCGTCAACATTGACCGGCAGAGGCTTGCCTTTGGCAAATTCGTTCTCGATAGCGCGGGTAAGTTTAACACAATCCCCGCTGATCCTCAACTTGTCGGACAGGGCGAAAAGTCTCTTCGTCCGTGGATCTTGCGTGTGGATGCGATGACCGAAACCGGGCATATATCTTCCTTCTTTTCTCAGTTTCGCAAGGAGCATCTGAGCCGTTTTTTCATGAGTCCAGTGCTCACTTTTGATCTTTTTCATCCATTCCTGCATAATGCGCGCGGCATCCTCGATCGCGCCGCCGTGAACATCGCCAACCGCCAGAATGCCGGCTGCTACTGCAGCAGGCAATGGTACCCCGGCCGACGCGACGATCCTTGACGCGTGCGTCGTAGGCGGGGTGGTTCCGTGGTCCACGGACGAAGTAAGAACGGCATCGATCATCCGCGCTTCGCGCTCCCGTGGCATTCTGCCTTTAAGCAAAAGAAAAAAAACGGACGCGAACGGAACATTGCCGATCAGATCCTCCTGCCGGTATCCGCGCGTTACTATATGGTTAGGTTCGATCTTTGAAATGCTCGACTTCCACATATTTCAACTCCTCTTTTCTGTAATCATAACTTCCCAACTTCATAACCTCTTAACTTCAGTCTTTATCATATCCTCGTAACCTCTTAACTTCCTAGCTTCAATTCTTTTTTCACAAGGAAAGGTATCGCACTTAAAGTCTCAGCCATGACCGCGCCGTTCGACCTCAATGCTTCGATCTTGCTCTGTGCCGTGCCCATTGAACCCTCGACAATAGCGCCGGCGTGCCCCATACGTTTTCCCTGAGGCGCCGCCTTGCCCGTGATATACGCGATGACCGGTTTGGTCATTTTTTTAATGTAGGGCGCGGCCAATTCTTCGTACACGCCACCGATCTCACCCGCCATGACCACGGCATCGGTTGCGGTGTCCTTTTCAAACAAGGCGAGAATATCCTCAAAATTTGCACCAAGAATAGGATCTCCGCCGAGGCCGACCGAGGTTGATTCTCCCAGCCCGGCAAGGTTGAGCGAGTTTGCGACATAATACGTGACGGCTCCACTGCGCGCGACCGTGCCTATTCGCCCTTCCTGAAAGGCGATCTTTGGCAGCATACCGACCAATGACCTGCCTGGCGAGATAAGACCCGGCGTATTTCCTCCGATCACGACCACGTTCTTTTCCTTTGCCTTTTGACGAACCTTTAACATGTCATGGATCGGGATCCTTTCGGTTATGACCACAACAACTTTGATGCCGGCATCAATGGACTCCAGGATCGCATCCCTGGCAAAGCGCGGCGGCACCCAGACACTGGATACCGTGGCGTGTGGATTGTCTCTCAAACACGCGCTAACCGTGTCATAGACCGGCACGTCTTCAATGCGCTGGCCGCCTTTCCCGGGGGTTACGCCGGCCACGACCTTTGTTCCATAATCGAGCATGAGCCGCGTGTGGACCGCAGCGTTGGTGCCGGTGATCCCCTGGACGATGGTTTGCGTATCGCGGTCAATCAGAATTGCCATATCATCCTTTGGTTAAATGGTAACTGGTGATATGGTTAAATAACATTATTCAACCTTGTCTTTCATACTCTTTAGATACTTTATGTATCCGTTTAGATTTTTCAAGAGCTCAAAACCGTTATTTTTTAAGTCCTCAAGATAGGTAGTTTGGAAGTAACCTTCATCTAAACAAACATTAAGGTCATCTATTATTTCCTCCAGTAAACCTCTTGAATGCCTGCAAAATTGGATATTTTCCTGATAATGATATCTTCCGTGACCTTCCGCAATATTATTAGTGATTGATACAATGGCTTTTCTCATTTGGGGATCAAGATTGTATTTTCCCTTTAAAGGTAATTTCTTTATCAATAAATAGATTTTCTTCCTGAATTCTCGGGCTTTCTTATAAATTTCCAGGTCTTCAAATGTTTTAAATCTTATTTCTTTGGTATTTTTTTCAACCATTTAACCTTTTAACTATTTAACCATTTTCTATTGTTTTGGCTATCCTTACCGCCTCTTGTATTACCTGTTCGATCGGCGTGTCATAAGCATAGATCTTGATTTGGCGGAACAGTTTAGGGTGCTTATTTTTAGCTTTTTCAAGTATCACCCTGCCTTCTTTTTCCATATTACCCGCCATCCTCATGATCATCGGTTTCCTGGGCTTGTTCTCCACGATATACTGCACCACCGCTTTTGCCCAGTCGTCACATCTTGATATCCCGCCGAACCTTGCGCCGAATATCACCTTGACATCGGGATTGTCGGTCAATAATCCCAGCATGGCGCGCAGTTTTTCCTGGGTGGGTGCGCCGCCTGAATCCATAAAATTAGCCGGTTTTCCGCCGTAGTGAGTGATCAGATCCACGGCGGCGATCCCAAACCCGGCGCCGCCCGGGAAAACTCCGATATCGCCGCCCAGGTCAACATAGGGAATGCCTGCCGCCTTGGCGATCTTTTCCCTGTGTGTCAGCTCGCCGACCTCGTGGCGCGCCGTGATCCCCATTTCTTTGAACTCGGGATGGCGGTACATGGCATCTTCGTCCAGGTCGACCTTGGAATCAAGCGCGACCGGACGGTTATCGACCGTGAGCGCGAGCGGATTGATCTCCACCAGTTTACAGTCGAGCGCGATGAACATATTGTACATGCAGTTGATGACGCCGGCACCGAGGTTCAACTGGTCGCCAGAGAGTCCCAGTTCGGCCGCGATCTTTCGGCCAATGAACGGCGATGGTCTTTCACCGATCGGCAGGTTGCATTTGACGAGCGACCCCGGATCCAATTCCGCGACTTCTTCGATCGCCATGCCTCCCCGGCTATGGGCGATCACCAGCGGCTTATGCTCAAGGCGATCGATCATCGCGGCAATGTAGAATTCACGGACGATATTTACCTTCCGCTCAACTAATACTTTATCAATACGGAACCCGGCATGTTCACGGCCCAACATGGTCCTGATATGCAGTTCAGCTTCTATGCGGTTCACCGCGTGCTGCACGTATCCTGCCTTACCCCTGCCGCCCATAAAAACCTGAGCCTTGATCACGACCGGGTAAACGACCCCGTCCAGGCGGTCCATGCAATCGCTATCGATCAGAACACTGTCCGGCACCGGGATCCTGAATCTCTTAAAAAGCATTTTGCCTTCGAATTCATACAACCGCATGCGTGTATTATACAGAATTATTATTTAGTTTCAAGCATCTTATTTGTCATTTCTCAGTTTATTTTCAACCCCTCAGTTTTGTTGTTTTTCCTGTAGTGTCTTTGTCATTCCCGTGAAAACGGGAATCCAGCCAGGTTCAATTTTTTGTTTATTCTGTCATTCCCGCCCCGTATCAGGTACGGGGTAAACTCCGGCGGGAATCCAGATGTTTTTCTCAATGAAACAATATAAAAATACTTGTCATTGCGAGAAATTCAAAAGGAACAACGATGCGATCTCATTCTTTTATTGAGAGATTACCTTAATAGAATCACTTTTTCAGTAATCCTCTCGCCCTCTGCTTCGAGTTGCACGAAATACACACCAGCAGGGACACGACGTCCCGCGTCATCCAATCCATCCCAGATGACTTGGTTATATGGTTGAATTCCGCCATGCTGATTGGTGGATAAATGGTTAAATTGTTTTGTCAGCCGTCCTGCTGCATCGAATATCTTCAACGACACATGCGGGAAATTCCCTCCTCCTTTATCCTCCCCCTCGAGGGGGGAGGGCAAGGGTGGGGGTGAATTTCGGATTTTGGAATTTGTTTGGAATTTGGTATTTGATATTTGATATTTTATCGTAAGGTTCCTCCGGAACGGATTCGGATGTACGCTCAATGATGTCATAATCATTCCAGTGTGCTGTTCCTCTACCCCTTCCGGTACATATTCATAGATCCAGGTCTGCTGGGCGCCGGACATGATGATGTCATTTATGCCATTGTTATCCAGGTCAAAGATCTTTATATTAAAACCGGCGGCATTGCCCGGCAAAGTTTCCCAGACATAAAAAGAATCGTTGCCGGCCGCCTTTATAATGTTTACCGTATTCGGTCCTTCAATCACAATCTCAGTATTGCCATCCGCATCAACATCGCTAGCATCGGAATGACCACCCGAATAATCTGCGCCAGTAAATTGCCAAAATTTTTTCAAATCGTATGTATTATCACTATCCGCTTCGTAAATGAAAACATCAATTAACTGAGACAGTATTTGTATTCCCTTAAGCATAAACTCCCATTTCCCGTCACCATCAACATCGGGAATCGCAATACAGTCAAATATATTCGCAGTCGGTATTGAATCCATACTCACCCTTAAATATACGTTACTATCAGGACTCTCGTAGGTCCAAAATATCGTTTGGCTTGATGGAAAAATACCTTCAAAATTTCCATCTTGATCAAAGTCACCAAAGGCGCTAGCATCAGGCGAATAATAACTGAAAGTGTCAACAAAAACTATATTATATTGATTGTTTCCACAGTTTTCATAGAATACAGTATTACCATACATAAAAGCGGAGACTTGGATAATTTCATATTTATTATCATTGTCAAAATCGTAAACTGATGCAGTTGGTATCAACCATGGTGGACCTACTTTGTCACACCATACAATATTAGTTGGATATGAGTGTGAATCGGGTGATTCACATATGGCAAGTGTCATAATTGAGTCAAATTCCGTTTCTTGCCCATAACATAATAAATCAGCTAGCCCATCATTGTCGAAATCGCCAATATCACATGCTATCTGCCATAGCAGGATTGAAAACGAATCCAATTCCCATGTATAAGGTTGATGTAGTTCGCAAATATATATATTATCAGGCAGCTGGAAATCACTGATAAACAACTCATAACAGCTGTCGCGATCCGTGTCGGCAACAAGAATTTTACCCGATACCCCAACTGCACAGCCGACCGGTAAGTGCCATTTTAAAGTGAACCCACCTAAGATCGTGAATAATAACAGACCCACTGTCTACTCCATTGATAGTAAATTATACCATATCTTATTATGATGTCAAGCGTTAATGAACTTGCCCTTACCGCAGTTTATTATCAAAAAAATTGTTATAGTTAAAAATAGACAGTTACAATAAATCATTTCATATATATATAGTCTAAATGAAAGAAGCTCATTATTCCGCGTTACGGGTTAACACGGGTTAACATGGGTTAACGACTGGGAATAAGGTAAATTTTAATATGAGAGTTCCAAAGTTATATTGACATAGATATTAAATTAATTATAATTTATATCTTAATCTGGAGGTAAAATGGAAGAAGCGATAAAAATTTTAAAGACCGGGATCGAAATCGAAAAAAATGGTTTAGTCCATTATCTTGACTTTGCGTTCGAATGCAAAGACGAAACCGGCAAGAACATGTTCATACGGCTGGGACGCGACGAATTTACCCACCTGGAGATCCTGACAAAACAGCTGGCTGGTCTTCAGTGCGGAAGCGTCTGGACCTGCGGGGAAATACCTGTCTCCATTATCGAAAAACTGACACCGAAGCTGCGGTCGATCGAAAAGGTGAAATCGGAAAAAGGTGCAGATGAACTCGGCGCTTTGAAAACCGCCATGGACCTGGAAAAAAAGTCCATAGATTTCTACAACGACGCCAAAAAGAAGATAAAAAATGGCGAAGCCGAGAAGATCTTCGACCGGATAATCGAAATGGAAGAATCCCATTATGACCTGCTCCAGGCCGAGATCGATAATATCGAATCCACCGGCTTCTGGTTCGGGATCCGGGAATTTTCGCTCGAGGAAGAGCGGTAGCGACCGGTCACAGGAGAATCCACCATGGATACTTCTAAAATAATAAGCGGTCTGCAAACAGCTCTGCAGACAGAACTTAACGGTATTCAATTTTACCGCATCGCATCGGAAAAAACCGAAGATATCAAGGCAAAATCGGTTTTCAAGATCCTGGCCGAGGATGAAGCCAGGCATTTCGTTGAACTCAAGAAAAAATATGACCAGCTTCTACTCAATGGTACATGGGCAAAGGACCTGACGCTTGGCAACCCATCCTCTTTTGATGGGAAGAGCCCTATCTTCTCTGATGAGCTGCAAACCCGGATCCAGGATCGGCATTTTGAAATGTCGGCGTTGAGCATTGCGGCCCTCCTGGAATCCAATTCTGTCGACCTGTACCGCAAAATGATGGACGAAGCAAACGAGGATAATGCGCGTTCTTTTTTCCAGCAGCTTTATGAATGGGAACAAAAACACCTGGCCGCGATCTCCAAGCAGATGGATCTGCTCAAGGAAGAGTACTGGGCGCAGGCGAAATTTACGCCCCTCTTCTGAAACTGGTATTTCCCGAACAAACGTGAGGTGACGATATGCCTTTTTATTCCGAAAAAGTAATGGACCATTTCCAGCATCCGCGCAACGTCGGCGAGATCGAAAACGCCGACGGTATCGGCGAGGTCGGCAATCCGGTATGCGGGGATATGATGACCTTTTATATCAGGGTGAAAGACGACCGGCTGGCCGACATCAAGTTCAAGACCTTCGGCTGCGGCGCGGCGATCGCAGTTTCGTCAATGGTAAGTGAAATGGCGATGGGCACAACGATCGATGAAGCATTGAAAATAACCAACGAACTCGTCGCCAAGGAACTGGGCGGACTGCCCCTCAATAAAATGCATTGCTCCAATCTGGGAGCCGACGCCTTGCACAAAGCGATCCAGAACTATCTGGATAAACGAGGTAATAAACAATGAAGGAAAAATGCCGTTGCCCATTTTGTGACCATGAGCTTGTGTTCAGCTGTTTTGAACCCGTTTTCTGCAAAAACTGCAAAGTCAGGCTGGTTGCTTGCGGAAAATGCGGCAAGCTCTACAATGAAACCATGGCGCGTTGCCCCCATTGCGCCACCGAGAACCGGATCAAGGTGAAGGGAAGAAAGAAATGAGCGTTTTTGACGCCCGGGAGATCCTGCTATTCGCAATTCGTATCGAGGAAAACGGGGAGGCATTCTACCGGAACATGAGTGCGAAGCTGCCCGAACCCCGGATCCAGGACCTTTTCCGGCACCTGGCAGGACAGGAGCTGGTGCACAGGGATATCTATCGATCAATGCTCTCAAAACTTCAGGCTTATACCCCGCCCGAGACCTACACGGATGAATATGGCGCGTATCTCCGGGCTTATGTCGACAATAAGATCTTCAACGCCGGGCGACTCGACGAATACGCGGCAGCTATTACGACCGCCAAGGCTGCGATCGATTTCGCCATTGACCGCGAGCTCGAGTCGATCCTGTATTATCAGGAAATTCTCATGGTCGTACCGGAAGAACAAAAAAATGAGATCAATAAGATCATCGGTGAAGAAAAGAATCATTTCATGAAATTATCTGAACTGCGCAAAACCATCGCGTAACATCTAAAAGAAAGGAGCGCGCCATGTTCCAAATGAACGATGCCGTACAGACCGCAGACTGGAAAAAGGAAAAACATGCGCCGGCCCTTGACATGCCGGGCAAGATCAAAAAAGGCGATGCCGTGAAGTTAACCGTAACGGTGGGCAAAGAGATCGCCCATCCTAACACGACCGAGCATCATATCGCCTGGATCGACGTTTATTTCCGTCCCGAGGGCGAAAAATTCTCATGCCACATCGGTCGTTATGAATTTCAGGCGCACGGCGGTTCGGCCCAGGGTCCGAATACGAGCACGATGTACACTCATCCTGAAAGCACGGTGAACTTCAAGACCGAAAAAAGCGGGACCGTGTTCGCCCTGTCTTACTGCAATATCCATGGCCTGTGGATGAATTCCATGGACTTGACCGTATCATAACCGGCAGCCGAAGCCGGCGGCATGGCCGTTCTTTAGCTCTATGCCTGTGACTGACGATATATCAGTCGTGCTATGCGGGGCCGCCGGCCAGGGCTTGGATACGGTCGAACAACTCCTGGCACGCGTCCTCAACGATTCAGGGTTCAACGTATTTTCCACTAAGGAATTCATGTCCCGGATCCGGGGCGGTATCAACTCGACCAGCATCCGGGTATCATCAAAACCCGTGCGCGCGCCGCTGGACCGCATCGACATTTTTATACCTTTCAATGAGAAGGCGTTCGGCCATGTCGAAAAACGCCTGACCAGCCGGACGCTGATCATCAGCGAATACGCCACCGGCGGACTCAAAAGCACCGATGTCCCTTTCAGCAAATTGGCGAGCGAAATTGGCAGCCCGGTCTATGCCAATATAATCGGCGTCGGGTTGATCAGCGGCCTTTGCGGCGCGCCGCTTGATATCATCCATAAAAATCTTAAATACCGTTTCTCGTCAAAAGGTGCCGAGATAATCAGCAAAAACAACGATGCCGCGCGCCGCGGCTACGAGATCGGCCTTGAAATCATCCGGGCCGGAAATGCCGAAATCCAGATCACCCCAGGTCATCGTGCTGCCAATGACCGCGTAATGGACGGAAACGAAGCCGTAGCCCTGGGTGCTCTGGCCGGCGGCTGCAACTTTATCGCTGCTTATCCCATGACCCCGTCTTCCGGCGTCTGGACATATTACACGCGGGCATCGCGATATTGCGATATCATCAGCGAACAATCCGAAGACGAGATCAGCGCCATGAACATGGCACTGGGCGCGTGGTACGCCGGCGCCCGGGCAATGATCACCACCTCGGGCGGTGGATTTGACCTGATGACCGAAGGTTTGAGCCTTGCCGGCGCCCAGGAGCAGCCGCTCGTTATTCACCTGGCGCAGCGACCCGGACCGGCAACCGGCCTTCCAACCAGGACCGAACAGGCAGACCTGGACCTGGCTCTTTATGCCGGGCACGGTGAATTCCCCAGAATCATACTCGCACCCGGCACACCGGAACAGGCTTTTTCCACGACCCGCGATGCTTTCGCGATCGCCGACCAGTATCAGGTTCCGGTGTTTATCCTGACCGACCAGTTCCTCATGGATTCATCAACCAATGTTGCAGCGTTGGATCTTGCTGAGCCAGCAGCCGATCCCTTCATTGTACCCACCGAACCGGATTACCGGCGATATCAGCTTACGGCCAACGGCATTTCACCCCGGGGTATCCCGGGCCATGGCACCGGACTGGTTATCGCCGACTGTCACTCGCACGACGAAAGCGGGCACATCAGTGAAGATCTGGAAATACGAAACCTTATGGTTGACAAGCTGCGCCGAAAAGCCGCAGCTATTGAACACGATTTTTATGAACCGGAATATTACGGCGGCAACAAAGATGATCCGTGCGATGTTCTGGTCATATGCTGGGGTTCGAACTTCGGAGTGGTCAGAGAAGCGATCCGCGACCAACAGCTATCCGGCAGGAATATCGGCATGCTGCATTTCCAGCAGCTCCACCCTCTCCCCTCGTCAACCGCCGCTTATCTGCAAAAGGCGAAAAAAGTCATAGCGATCGAGAACAACGCGACTGCTCAGTTCGCCCGGCATATAAAGCAAAGTCTGGGTTTTGATTTCCATAGCACCATTCTCAAATACAACGGACTGCCCTTTACGCTCGAAGAAGTCGCCGGAAGGCTGCGGTCCGCGGTCGAACAATAAAGAATAAAAATTTATGAAGCCCCTGACGGGACAACCAGAGTTAAAGACCGCTCCGCGATCAGGAAATTTATTCCCTCGATGCACTTATCAGTGCATAAACCTCGGGACGCTGAATTTCCCCGCGGAATTTTATTTTGGATTCACGGGAAATTCGCGGAAGCCCCTTGCGGGACACCCAGCTGTCCCCCCCTCCCAGGCCCTCCCCCTCGAGGGGGAGGAAAAAAGAGACGGTGATTTATGAAGCCCGTTTTTGACATGGATGAGACGACCGATAGCGCCTGGTGTCCGGGGTGCGGTAATTTTGGGATCCATAACGCCCTTAAACAGAGCCTGGAGCAATTGCAGCTGAAACCCGAGCAGGTCGTGCTCGTATCCGGCATCGGACAAGCCGCGAAACTGCCGCATTATGTCAAAAGCCACGTTTTTAATGGTCTCCATGGCCGCTACCTGTCGTCGGCGACGGCGATCAAGGCGGTTAATCCCGGTTTAACGGTCATCGCGGTCAGCGGCGACGGCTGCACTTATGGCGAGGGCGGCAACCATTTCATTCACACAATCCGGCGCAATCCCGATATAACCAATATAGTCCACAATAACCTGGTGTACGGACTGACCAAGGGACAGGCATCACCGACAAGCCTTATGGGTTTTAAAACGCCGGTGCAGATCCAGGGCGTAATGTCTGAACCGTTCAATCCGCTCTCGGTTGCGATCGCGCTGGACGCCTCGTTCGTGGCGCGGGCATTTGCCGGCGATATAGAACAGATGAAAACAATATTCACAAAAGCGATCAAGCACCGAGGTTATGCTCTGGTCGATGTCTTGCAGCCCTGCGTCACGTTCAACAAGGTCAATACGTACCAGTGGTTCAAAGAACATACTTATAACCTTGAGTCATCGTACGATCCGCACGACCGATCAAGGGCATTTGAACGGGCGGTCGAAAAAGAGCGCTTGGGTCTTGGGATTTTCTATATTAATGAAAAAAGGGTGGTGTTCGAGGACACGCTTGCGCTGTACCGGATCGACAAGACTCCCTTATCCCAGCGCTCAATGATCACAGAGACAAAAATTCAGGAATTCGTGCATGAGTTGCATGGTGAATGATGATAATAATAGAAATCGGAAATTAGAAAGTAGCATATGGGGCAAGCATGAATAAATAAAAGGAGAATGAGAATGAAAAAAGCATCGCTAAATAAAAAGAAAGATTCGGTCGACGATCTGCTTCTAGCCGCCATGGGCAGCGAGGTGATCGCAAAGGAATTCTATCTGGAAGCCGCGGCAAAAGCAAAAAGCAAAGCCGGAAAGCAGCTGTTTGGTGAACTCGCGGAAATGGAACAGGCTCACTATGAGAATGTCCGGCGCGTCATCGATGCGCGTGAGACCGGGCTTGCCATAAACCCGCCGCCGCCGGGCAAGCAATTACCCGCGCTCAAAGGAGAGATCGAAGGCGAATTTGAACCCAACAAAGATGAGATCGCCGAAGTGCTGACGCGCGGCATAGAAGCGGAGAAAAAAGCGAACGCCCGCTACAGAGCGCTTGCCGAGCAGATCAATGATCCAGCCGGCAAAGAGCTGTTCGCGCGTTTTGCCGAGGATGAACGCCGTCACCAAGGCCTGTTGGAAGCTGAATACTACCAGATCTCCAACAAGGGCGCGATAATCTGGGGAGAATAGATACGGTGACCGTCAAAGAAACCATCGATAAAAGGAGAGCATACCGGTCACTGGATTCCTTCCCGGTGACGGATGAACTCATTGCCGATCTGGCGTCGTGCGCCGGTCTTTTTTGCTCCTGCTTTAATAACCAGCCCTGGCGGTTCGTTTTTGTCTATGATCCCGCGGTGCTGGAGAAAATGCACGGCACCCTGTCAAAAGGCAATGAATGGGCTTACGACGCTTCGATGATCGTGGCGGCATTTGCCCTGAAAAAAGATGATTGTCTCATCAAAGAACGCGAATACTACCTTTTCGACACTGGCATGGCAGTGGCGGCGATCGTGCTGAGGGCGACTGAACTGGGGCTTGTCGCCCACCCAATCGCCGGCTACCGTGAAGACGAGGTCAGGAATGTTCTCGGCATCCCATCCGATGCCAGGATAATAACGCTGATCATCATGGGTAAGCACTCGAGTGAACTTAAGCCGGTTTTATCAGAACAGCAAAAGCAAGCCGAGATCAAACGACCGGACCGCCTGCCAATGAACAAATTTGTCTTTAAAAACCAATATAGGGAGCAGGCATAAATGGAGATAAAACACATAGCGGGTAAAAACAAAGGGCCGATTCTTATCTATGCCCTGAGCACGTGCATCTGGTGTAGAAAGACCAAGAAATTTCTGGAACAACTGGGGGTCGGATATGATTACGTGGATGTCGACCTGCTTGATAAAAACGAGAAAGACAATATCATGAAAGAGGTCGAAAAATGGAACCCGGCGTGTTCTTTTCCCACCGTGGTCATTAATAAAAAGACTTGTATCGTCGGTTACAACGAAGCCAAAATACGCGCGGAGCTGGGGGAATGAAAGAGATCAAGCCTGCCAATGTTGACACACTGTACTCGAGACTGAAACAGGAAGCCGAGCAGGCAGGTTACCGTCTTAATCCCGATGTCGAATTCACCAAGGATTTGGTCAAGGGATTACTGATCAACGAACAACGATACGGGTACTGGTCATGCCCATGCCGTTTGTCCTATGGCAACCGGGAGGAGGACATAGATATAATCTGTCCCTGTGACTATCGCGATTCTGACCTGGACGAGTTCGGAGCATGCTATTGCGGGTTATATGTGTCTACGGCGATCGGTCGTGGCGAAAAACCGTTGACATCAATACCCGAACGACGGCCACCCCGCGGTCAGCAAAAAAAAACGGTGGTCACGACCCAACCGACTATCTCCCAATCAAGTATCCCGCCCGGTAAGTCATTACCCTATCCAGTCTGGCGATGCAAGGTCTGTGGCTACCTGTGCGCCCGGGACCAGCCGCCCGAAATCTGCCCTATTTGTAAGGTTAAAAAAGACCGATTTGAAAGATTCATGTAGCAGAAATTTCGATACTTTTGTAGTGGCAGAGTTTACTCTGCGCCAAAAGCTCGTCGAGCAAGCTCGACTTCTACAATTTCTGTCTTTAAATCAATCTTGGTCATTACTACTTTAATATTGACTTTTGAAGTCTTTTATATATAATCAAATATCAGATCATGCTCAATTATATAAGTGAAATAAACTACACGGATGAAGGAGAATATTATGCATGAGAGCTTTGAACCGAAAATCGTTGGTTTTTTCTGTAAATGGTGTACGTCGGCTGCTGCCGACCTCGCTGGCGTTAGCCGTTTGCAGTACCCGCCCAATGTCGTTCCGATAAGGCTCATGTGTTCGGGCGGGATCGACCCGTCGTACATACTTTCAGCTTTAAAAAAAGGCGCGGACGGGGTGCTTATCGGCGGCTGCCATATCGGTGACTGCCACTACCAGAGCGGAAACCGGCAGACACAAAAACGCATGATAATCTTAAGAAAAATGCTCGAGGAATTCGGCATCGACAACCGGCGTGTGCGGCTTGAATGGATATCTGCGGCCGAAGGCATAAAATTTTCCAAGGTAATCGATGAATTCGTTAAACAGATAAAGGAACTGGGACCAAACCCCACTACAGATAAATAAATGGTTAAATTGTTAAATGGTTAAAAATCAAATGAACAGAATAGTTGAATGGTTTAATGGTGAATGGTTAAATAAAAGGATGAATCTAATATTTAACTATTTAACCAATAACCAATATTCACTTCCTTTAAGATTTAACCTTTTATCCAATTACCAATATTTATTGTTTGCGGAAGGAGGATAGTAATGGCAAAACCAAAAGTGGCCATTTACTGGTGCGCGTCGTGCGGCGGGTGCGAAGAAGCCGTCGTGGACCTGGCAGAAGACATATTAAAGGTTGTTGATGCAGTTGATATTATCTTATGGCCGGTAGCTCTGGATTTCAAATACAAAGATATCGAAGCAATGCCGGACAAATCTATCGCGGTCAGTTTCATTAACGGAGCGATCAGAACCGAGGAACAAGAACGAATTGCCAAGCTTCTGCGCCAGAAATCAAATATGGTAATAGCCTTTGGCGCATGCGCTCACCTGGGCGGGATCCCGGGTCTTGCTAATGTGGCTAACCGAAAGGAAATTTTTGAAACAGCGTATATCAACACGGTGACAACCATCAATCCCAACCGGGTATTCCCGCAGACACGGACAAAGATCCCGGCTGGTGAACTGATTCTGCCCGAATTTTATGACACGGTTAAAACCCTGGACCAGACTATTGACGTAGACTATTACCTGCCCGGGTGCGCGCCGCCGCCCGATCTGATCATGAAGGGTGTGCAGGCGATACTTGAAGGCAAGCTTCCGCCTAAAGGTTCGGTCATTGCGTCCGATAAAGCGTTGTGCGAAACGTGCGTCAGGAATAAAACAAAACCTGAAAAGATGATGATCAAGAGCATTAAACGGATTCACGAAGTCATCGCCGACCCTGAAAAATGTTTTCTCGCCGAAGGCATAATCTGCCTGGGCCCGGCGACAAGAGGTGGCTGCGGAGAACGGTGCATAAATGCGAACATCGGGTGCCGCGGCTGTTTTGGTCCAACCAAGGAAGTCACTGACATGGGCGCGAAATTCCTATCCGCGCTCGCTTCGATCATTGACGCGGACACCGAGGACGAGATCAAAAAGGTAACCGACGCCATTATCGACCCGATCGGGCTGTTTTACATGTACGGTCTGCCCAGCTCAATCCTGAGAAGAAAACAGGAGGCAAAAAATGTTTAAAGAGATAACAATCGATCCCATAACCAGATTGGAAGGCCACGGGAAGATTTCAATATTTCTGAACAATCAGGGCGACGTGGCGCACGCCTGCCTCCAGGTACCAGAATTGCGCGGTTATGAAAGATTCGCCGTTGGACGGCTGGCCGAAGAAATGCCCAGGATAACCGAGACCATCTGCGGGGTCTGCCCGACGGCGCATCATCTGTGTTCAACCAAGGCTCTCGACGACCTCTATGGTGTTGAACCGACTCCGGCGGCGCGCAAGATCCGAGAATTTATGTACAATACCTTTATGTTTGAGGACCACAACCTGCATTTTTATTTTCTCGGCGGTCCGGATTTCGTGGTCGGACCGGCGGCTCCCGCCGCGGAGCGAAACGTCCTGGGCGTCATTGCCAAGGTGGGATTGGAGATCGGGAAAAAAGTAATTGATATGAGAAAACGGGCACGCAGCATCATCCAGACCCTGGGCGGCAGGGTCGTGCATCCGGTGAACGGTCTTCCCGGCGGTGTTTCCAAAGGCGTGACCAAAGAAAATCAGACGGAATGGAAAAAAATCGCCGACGACGCGGTGGAATTCGCCAAATTTACGCTCCAGGTCTTTGACGATATCGTGCTCAAGAACAAAGTCTATGTCGACCTGATCGTAGGCGATATCTACAAGCACAAAACCTATTACATGGGTCTGGTGGACGATAAGAACAAAGTGAATTTCTATGACGGTTGGGTTCGGGTGGTCGATCCCGACGGTAAAGAATTCGTCAAGTTCAAGAACCGCGACTACCTGAACCATATCGGCGAAGGTGTCGAGTCCTGGACCTACATAAAGTTCCCCTATCTCAAGAACGTGGGCTGGAAAGGTTTCGTGGACGGTAAAGACAGCGGCGTATACCGCGTCGCACCGCTTGGACGGCTCAATGCCTCGGATGGCATGGCAACACCCATAGCTCAGGAGCATTATGAGCGGTATTTCAAAACGCTGGGCGGCAAACCAGTCCATAATACGCTGGCCACGCACTGGGCGCGTGTCATCGAAGCCATGCAGGCAGCGGAAACGATGGTGAAACTCATCAATGACCCCGAAATACTGGATCCAAAGATCAGGAACATGGATTTTAAAGTACCAAAAATAGGCATTGGGGTCATTGAAGCCCCGAGGGGAACGCTATACCATCACTATGAAACCGATGCACAGGGCCGGTTGACAAAAGCTAACCTTATCGTCGCCACGGTAAACAATTCCGCCGCGATCAACATGTCGGTCGAGAAAGCGGCCCGGAATCTGATAAAAGGTGGTGTCGTGAATGACGGTTTGCTGAACATGATCGAAATGGCGTTCCGCGCCTATGACCCGTGTCTTGCGTGCGCGACCCACGCCATGCCCGGCCAGATTCCGCTCGAGATCAATATCCACGATTCAAATGGGGAAATCGTAAAAACGATTAAGAACTAAAAACCGAATGGTAGGTTACGCCATCATCCTAACCCCCTCCCTCAAGGGAGGGGGTTTTCTATTATCCGTCATTGCGAGGAGTGGAGCGACGAAGCAATCGCTTCCTCTTTATTTTTCCTCTCCCCCTGTGGCAACGTGGAAAAAATAGATGAATTGCAATGAATGGTGTCCCTGTGGGAGAGAGGGCAAGGGTGAGGGGAAAATATTTTCATGAAAAAACTCCTCATCGGCCTGGGCAATCCATATTGTGGTGACGACGCCATAGGTATCATTGTTGCCGAGCAATTGAAGGATCGGCACCATGACTGGAATGTCATTGCCGGCGCACTTGACGGTTTTAATTTTATCGAAACGATCGATGGATATGACAGCGTTCTGATCCTGGACGCCTTGATCGCCGGTGATGCCGTGGTCGGCGAATTATATGAGATCAAACTCGGTGATTTCAAAGGCTTGAGCAATCCGTCATATCTCCACAGCATGAGCCTTGACGCTGCGCTTGACATGGGCAAAAGACTCGGCATCAAGATGCCTGGCACATTGAAAGTGATCGGCATCGGCATAAAAAGTAAATGCGATTTTGGAGACAAAATGGACCCGGCACTTGAGAGCAAGATCGATGCCATTGTAGAAAAAATAGAAAATTGCCTTCAATAGGCAAGTGTGCTCATGGGGTCATTCCCTCCTTTTTCCTCCCCCCTTGAGGGGGAGGGTAAGGGTGAGGGGGATAACTGGAGTCCCGAAGAATGAGGGGAAGCAATCTCATCCTCTTCATGTCATTCCCGCGCAAGCGGGAATCCATTCTGTCATTTCGAGTCCGCCATTGAGTGTGGCGGATACGAAGCTATCCCCTTTTTTATGTTGTTGTGCCAAAAGTTTACAAAAATTTCAACATTGCTTAATATTATAAAATAACTACTGAAATATAGGAAGATATGAGGTGTAAAGGTTTACAATTAATGGCAGCCGCCTTTTGTCCTTTTGTCCTATCTTACCTTCACAACCGTTTGAACAATCTGGTTGTCGATTTGGATGAAGTAGACGCCCGGTTTGAGCTGGTCGGGTATCACAACCCGGCCCATGATGTCAAAGGTTTTACAGTTTTTGCCTGCGGGTAATTGCAGAGGACCGCTGAGGATCGTAGCATTAAAGCTGGTTTTCAGCACGGTTTTATTATCCTCTTCTACACCATAATCCCCAGGAAGGCTGATGACCGTAAAGTCAGCGTAGGTACCAATACCCTGACTACGTCCCGCAGCATAGATGTTGCCATCAGCACCATAGACAATGGAATTGGCCTCATCATAGTAATTTCCTGGTCCGTTATATCTATATACCCAGTTTGTATCACTAGATGTTGTCAAACTAATCACCGTAAAATCATCAAATGTACCAGTCTGGGTACGTCCCGCAGCATAGATGTTGCCATCAGCACCATAGATAATTGAATTGGCATAATCAGTGTAATTCGCCGATCCATTATACCGGTATACCCAGTTGGTATCACCATTAGTCGTCAAGCTGATCACCGTGAAGTCATTACTAGTAGTACTTTCCCAACTAGATCCCGCAGCATAGATGTTACCATCAGCACCGTAGACAATGGAATTAGCATAATCATAAATAGGACCATCATATCGGTATACCCAGTTGGTATCACCAGTAGTTGTCAAGCTGATCACCGTAAAGTCTTCATAGGTATCACTACCCTGACTAGATCCCGCAGCATAGATGTTGCCATCAACACCATAGATAATTGAATGGGCATAATCATTGTCATTCGCCGGACCATTATATAGGTATACCCAGTTGGTATCACCAGTAGTCGTAAGGCTAATCACGGTGAAGTCATACATATCAACTGTACTATATCCTACAGCATAGATGTTTCCATCAGTACCGTAGGTAATAGAAAAAACCCCATCATTTCCATTTCCTGGGCCATTATACCGGTAGACCCAGTTGGTGTCACCAGTAGTTGTCAAGCTGATCACCGTAAAGTCTTCATAGGTACTGACCCTACCCCCAAAAACTGGACAGTTTACAAGTTGAGTCGCCGGGGATATAATGGTTGCCGAAAGGCGACCGAAGGAGGCTCAATATGGCCCGCAGAAGATACACCGAGGAACAGGTAATTGCGCTGTTAAAGAAGC